>JBGTCC010000027.1:0-5083 GCA_041749055.1 Thermodesulfobacteriota bacterium
CAACGCTACCAATTAGGAAAATTCCCGCCAAGACGCCACGCTCGGAGGTGTTGTCATTTCGACCCCAGGGAGAAATCTCTGATAGATCCCTGGCATTCGCTCGGGATGACGGGCGTCGGCCCGTCACTTTGCGTCTTGGCGGCAAATATTCCAATTTCTTGCTTTGTATTCTTTGCGTTCTTTGCGGCTAAATTTCCGAATCCGACTCACGCCGCTCCTGCCACCTGCTGCTGCTTGCGCGCGAAGATCCAAAAGCTCGTCACCACCGGCGACATCACCGCGATCATCATGATCGCGATCGCCGCCGCGTCGCCCAGCCCGCCGCCATGCCACTGTCCCCAGATGTAGGTCGACAGCACCTGGCTCTTGGGCGACGACAGAAATACCGCCATGGTCAGCTCGCGATACGCCGACAGCGAGGTCCAGATCCAGGTATAAATAAGTCCCGGCTTGATCAACGGCATGATGATTTTGGCGAGGATTTTGAATGACGACGCGCCGCCCACCTGGGCCGCTTCTTCCAGCTCGCGGTGCACCTGAATCATGCTGTTGTTCAACACCCGGGTGCCGAAGCTGATCCAGCAGACGATATAAACCGCCATGATGACAAAAATCGTCCCATAGACCGGCACCACGTTGGACACCAGCAAAGCTAGGTAGGCGATCGCCAGGGCGAACAATAGATTGGGCACCGGATGGGGCAAGAAGGCGACGGCGTCCAAGGCCACCCGCCAACGCAACTTGGAGCGCGTCACGATCCACGACACCGCCGCGCAGATCAAGACGATCAAGGTCGGCACCGCCACCATCAAGAGCACGGTATTCTTGGCCGCGTCGAGGATCGCGCTATCAAAGGCCGCGGTGGTATAGCGCTCGAAAGTGACCGATGACAGAGCCTGCCATGACGGCGCCTGGACGTAGGGCAGGAGCGACACCCAGAAGATTGCCAACAACGGTAAGACAAACGCCAGCATGAAATAGAGCCCCAACAGCGCCCAAGCCGTCCAGCGCCAGCGGCCCAGCTCCACCGGCCGCGGCTGATAGGCTTTGCCGGAAATGATTTGATACTTGTGGCTCTGCTTGAGGGCGATGAAATACGGGATCATCAGGATCAGCGACAGCCCGACCATCATCGTGCCGTAGGCGCCGCTCAGTCCGTAGCGCGGCAAACCTTCGTTGGGATTGATCATGAAGTAGATCGCCGTGCTGAAGGTAAATATATTGTTGGCCATGCCGATGACGCCCGGCACGTCGAAAGCCGCGATCGCCACGGTGAACATCCAGATCACCGCCGAAAACAGCGCCGGCCAAATCAGCGGCAGCTCGATGCGAACTAACGTGCGCCATTGATTCACGCCATGAACGCTGGCGGCCTCCACGAGTGCCGGGTTCATGCTTTTGAGCGCGGCAGAAATCATCACGTAGGCCAGCGGCGTCAGGGTCAGTCCCTGCACCCAACCGATGCCGGTCAAGGTCGCGATATTGAGCGGCGCCTGGCTGAGACCGAACAGCTGCATGAAAAAAATATTGATCATGCCAATGCGCGGATGAAGCAAAAACACCCAGCCCATGGCTTTCAAAAATGTCGGGAACAAAATGCCGATGCTGAGCAAACTCATCGCCAGCGCCTTATGCGGCATGTCGGTGCGCTCCACCAGCCAGGCGAAAATAAACCCCAGCGGCACCGCCACGGCGATGGTGACGGCGGAAAAATACAGCGTCGTCCACATCACCTTATAGGTGTAAGGATCGTTGAGAATCGCCGTGTAGTTAATGAACGAAAAGTCCGACGCTTGCCCGGGCACGCCGGTGCGCAGACTCATCCAGACAATCATGCCCAGGAGCACCAGAATCGACACCGCCGCGACACCGGCCACCGCCACTAGCGACAGCTGCGACCAGTTGATATTCGTGCCGCGCGGCTCGGGCATGATAACTTGAGTGGACATGGAGACTTTTTTTCCTTCGCTGCCTCTTTCATTAAGGAATATTCTTCTTGCGTCATTCCCGCGAAAACGGGAATCCAGGCTGCCAACCGGATCGATACCGGCCGGCGCTGGTATGACGGACTATCGAATTAACAACTGCTGGCTTATTGCACGCGCCTCTGCGAAGGGAAGACCATCATTTCAACATGATTTTATTCAGCTCTTCTTCCAACCCGGCATCCGCTTTCAAGAATACTTCGCTCAATTGCTTGGCATCCTGCAACTTGATCTTGTTGGCCTTGACGTATTTCGCCAAGATCGTCCCCTCGACCAAATGCGAACTGCGATAGTCCTGCTTCTCCAGCACGCTCTGCGCTTCGCGGGTGGTCATGAAGGCGATAAACAACTTGGCCATGTTCGGATGCACGGAATTCTTCGGCACCCCCAGTTGATAGTACGAGGAAGTCGCCGGCGACGACCCCGCCAAACCGACTAGCGGCGCGTTCTTGGCCTGCCATTTCCACATCGCCTCCAACGGCCCACCGGTGCTCGCCATGATCGGAAACTCGCCGCTGACGATGCGCTCCTCTTCGCCTTGGCGCAGCCGGCCACCGGCAAGCGGCGCCAACTTGCGCGCGAAGTTGAGAACTTTTTCCTTGCCCCAGATCGGCGTCAGGCGAATCAACCAGTGAATATACGCCGGGATCGCCATCTTGCCGGCCCAGGTCGGCGACAGCGCCGGATCGATCAGATCTTCATAGCTCTTCGGCGCCTTGTCTTTGGGGATCGCATTGGAATTATAAATGATGCCGTGAAACGACGCATAGACCAGCACCGACTCCTGCGGGGTAATTTCCATCTCCTTGGTCACCCAGGGAAAGATGCCCGCCCAGTCGATCTTCTCCAGCGCCTTCGCCTCATGCATGTCGGCAAAGGTGCCGTCCGAGCCCAGATACATATCGGTGGACGATTTCGAACCGGCCTTCTGTTCGGTGATAATCCGCGCCGCCATCTGCGGAAAGCTCGGCCCGCCGCTCAAGTTCAATTTCGCCTTGAAGCCATAACGCTTGGCGAACAACGCTTCAAGTTCGGCAAAGCCTTTCTTACCGCCGAAGGTCGATGTGCTTGCGACTAATGTCACTTCGCCTTCTTTTTTTGCCTCGGCGACGATCTGTTCGAGTTTTTGCGCCTGCGCGATGGGCGGCAGTAACAACAACAATGCGGCAACTATTAGTTTCAACACGGCATTACTCCTTACTAAGGTTAACCAACCAACGGTCGAGGATAGAAGATAGAAGATGGAAGGGCAGTATTGACACGCAATCGCCGATGCCCCATTGTCAACCGTTATCAATTTTCAATTCAAGCCAGCGCTTCCACCGCATCGCGACTGGCGTCGAAGGTAATCTGACCGTCGGCACTGCGCATTACACCGAAGGGATCTTTGCCTTGCGCCACGGCGTCAATCGACTCACGGATCATCTTGCGCAGCATGAGAATCCCCTGGTCGGAGCTCGCTAGATGTTCCTTTGTCCGGTCGGCGATCACGCCCTGAGTCTCTTGCGCCACTCGATCCTGCTCGCGATTGGGCAAATTCCACCAGCCGTCCTGCACCCGCGTGTAGACCCCGGGTTCGCTTTTGCGAAAGCCTTTGACGCGCAGCGGCTCGGGCCGCGTCGGCTGGCCGTCCTTGTGCGGGTAGAAGTCGATATAAAAAGTATTGGTCGTGTAGTCGTCCTTGGGCACGCGAAAGCGGATCACCTGGCGCGGCAGCTCGTCAACGCGCGCCGCGGAATGGCGGATATGGGAGGGAAAAACAAAGTGCGAGATGCGCGGCATGGACACACCATCGACCCAAGTGGTTTCTTTCAGGCCGAATGGCGTCGGCTCCCATTTGATCGTCGGCCGCTTCATCGCCATGCTGGGATAGCCGGCGGCATGGAGCGAGATGGAGTGCGTACCGTCGGCGGAATTCTCCGCCCGCTGCAGCCAATTGCAAAACTCCTCGCCGCCGCCCACCACCCGGCAGCCATCGTCGCGCACCAGTAAATCATAGGGCGGCAAGAGCGGCGCCGGTTCCGGGCCGATATAGGCAAAAGTCAATCCGCCGGCCTCCTGCGCATGAAAAGCCGGATGTTTGACCCGCTCTTTGAATGTGCTGTCGGCCGGCTCCGCCGGCTGGTCCAGGCAATTACCGCGCGCGTCCCACAGCCAGCCATGATAGCAGCAGCGAATGCCGTTCTCTTCGACCCGGCCGAACTCCAAGGACGTGCCGCGATGGGAACAGTGCAGCGCAACTAATCCCAGCTTACCGCCGCCGTCGCGAAACAGCACGAAGTCTTCCGCCAGCAACGTCACCTTGGTTGGTGCCGCTTTAGCTTGCACTTGATCGGTAAACGCCACCGGCCACCAATAACGACGCAGCATCTCCCCCGCCGGCGTACCCAGTCCGACGCGGGTAAGTAATTCGTTTTCTGCTTGTGTCAACATAACGCGCTCCGTTGAAAAATGAACTTGCTGGAGTAATGGAGTACGGGAGTGTTGGGGGATGGGAAAAACATTAATCCAATACTCCACCACTCCATTACTCCAACTCTAACTTCTACTGCTTCAACATCTTCGTCAGCTCTTCTTTGAGCTCCAGACCGCTATCCTCGCCTTGCAAGTAAAAGTTAATCGAATCCTTGGCATCCTGCAGCTTGATCTTATTTTGTTTGAGATAGTTCGACATCATCGTGCCGTCGACCAGATGCGACGTGCGGAAATCATTCTTCTCGAGAATAGCCTAGGCCTCTTTAGAAGCCATGAAGCCGACGAAGAGCTTTGCCAAATTCGGATGGACGGAATTTTTCGGCACCGCGAGTTGAAAATAGGACGGCAGCACCGGCGTCGAACCCATCACCGCCACCAGCGGCGCGCCCTTGGCCTGCCACTGCCACATTTGTTCCGTCGCCCCGCCCATATTAGCGGCGATGGGAAATTCGCCGCTCACCACCCGCTCTTCTTCGCTGTAGCGCAACCGCCCCGCGCTCAGCGACACCAACCGCTTGGTAAAGTTCTTGACCTTATCCTCGCTCCAGATCATCGAAAGCTCGACGAGCCACGAGACATAGGGCGGGATCGCCAGCTTGCCGGCCCAAGTTGGACTCAGCTTG
>JBGTCC010000028.1:0-4128 GCA_041749055.1 Thermodesulfobacteriota bacterium
CTATTCACGGTCCATTCAAAATTTCGTGTCAGCAAATTAACCAATGCCTGCAATGTTTTCCGGCCAGGTTCGTCTATTGTTTGATGACTCGGCATCGTTGGCCGCGATGAGCGACCGACGCGCTTATTGGATCAACGTCTGTATTAGGAACGAGGAGGTTTGTGTTCGCGCCATTTGGACTGAACGGATCGTGACCGTTAAGCTTTAGTTCTTGGCAGCCCTGCCACCAGCCGTAGACGGTGGCGACGATATTTGGGTGTAATGCGTCGTTGAATTTTGCTTTCAGTTTCACTTTACCGGTCGCGGTTTCCAGGATGATCCATTGGCCATCGGCGATACTATTTGCTTCCGCTGTGCTCGGATGAATTTCTACGAACGGTTCGGGCACCGCTTTGCGCAGGCGCGGGATGTTGCGGTGTTGCTGGTCGCAGAAATGGATGTCGCGGAAAAATGTCAGCGTGAGCGGATATGCTGCGTTCTCAAGTTCGTTCGACTCGAAGTGGGGGATCGGCGGATAGCCGGCGTTGGCGAATGCTGTCGAATAGATCTCGATCTTGGCTGTCGGTGTGTTGAAGCCTTTGGCCTGCCCTGTGGCGGTATCGATCTCGGCATATTTTTTGTGCCGGGTCGTGACCGAGGCGCGCATGCCCACCGGACTGGCTCGCAGTTGTTTGGTCGTGAAACCGGACGGCGCTACTTGATGCGCCAGGGCGGCTTCGATGTTGCCCTCAAAGAAATGTTCGGTCAGATCCAATCGTTTGGCCAGGTCGAAGACGATCTCCGCTTCGGAGCGCGACTCGCCAACCGGTTTGGTTACGGCGGGGCGCAGCTGGGCCCAATTCATCGTGTCCTCGGCGATTTCGCAGAAGGGCAGTAATGCTTCGCGCTCCCAGCAAGTGGTCGCCGGCAGTATCAAGTCAGCGAAGTGTGCGCTGGGATTTAGCGTGGTGTCGACGTGGACGTAGAAGTCGAGCGCTTCGACGGCGGCTTTGCCGCGCAGCGGATCGCCGTGGCCTAAGAGAGGATCGGTGCCGAATAGGACGGCGGCTTTTACGGGATACGGTTTGCCGGTGAGGATCGCGTCATAGACTTCGGCGGCTTGGACTAAGCCAGGGTCCGCCGGGGGGCCGAGTGGGTGTTTGTCGAGGCCAAGGCGTAATCTTCCCTGCTCTTTCGCTAGTAGCTCGCGGCCGTTAATTGGATTCGTCGGCGTGGTTGCAAACAGCACATTGCTGCCGCGTTCGTCGAATTGTCCGGTGAGGGCATAGAGGATGCAGACGGCGCGGTTGGTTTGCATGGCGTCGTTGTCTTGTTCGAGTCCGACCCAGGTGCAGTAGCTCGACGGCTTCTCCGTGGCAAACAGCCGGACGGCTTTGCGAACTTCCGCCGCTGGCACCGTGGTGATCTGTTCCGAGCGCTCCGGTGCGAATTGCGCGGCAGCCTCTTTCAACAGATCAAGCGCCGGTCGGCAATCCACCGTTCTACCTTCCAGTAGTGTCACTGAATGACTACCGAAAAGCGCCGGTTTGTCTGCTTCGTGGTGCGCTTGTAATCCGTCCAACTCGTCCCACACCAACCACGTTTTGGCGTTGCCATTTGCGTGCACGTCGACTTCTGTCAGCAGTCGATTGTTGTCGGAGCGAACTAAGAATGCGCCGTTGGTCCACGTGCGCGCGAATTCGGCGTCGAGAAGCTTTTCTTCCAGCAGGACATGGATCATTGCCATCGCCAATTCGCCGTCTTTACCTGGGCGAACGCGCAGCCAGCAGTCGGCCTTCGCCGTTAATGTCGTTTTGCGCGGGTCGATGACGATCAGCGTGGCGCCGCGGTTGCGCGCGCGGCTGATGCGCATGGCTTGGGCCGGCGAAGTTGCCGGCGGATTGACGCCCCAGATGAGCATACCTTTGGTATTATCGAAGTCGGGCAGCGGCATGCCGCTGCCATACGTGTATTTGGCGCCGACGCGGCGGTTCCAGGTGCAAATATGATTCGATGTCAGCAAATTGGGACTGCCGAAAGCATTGGCCAATCGCTGCACCCAGCCGTCGAAGTCGATGGCCGCGCTGCCGGCAGTCGTTGCGCGCGAAAACACCACGGCTTCGGCGCCGTAATTATCTTTAATGTCATTGAGGCGCATTGCAGCGAGGCTGAGCGCTTGCTCCCAGGTGATTTCCACCCAGCCGGGGTTGGCGTCGCCTTTGGCGTGGGTGCGCAGCAGTGGATGTATCAAGCGGTCTGGCGAGT
This sequence comes from Thermodesulfobacteriota bacterium, assembly GCA_041749055.1. Taxonomy (GTDB): domain Bacteria; phylum Desulfobacterota; class Binatia; order UBA9968; family UBA9968; genus DP-20. Next base: position 2,245 of record JBGTCC010000028.1, read on the forward strand.
AGACGATCTCCGGCGCGGCGGCGCCTTTGACGCAAATGCAGCCGTTGGGATGGTCGGGATCGGCGTTGACCTGCGTGAGCCGGCCGTCCTCGACCGTCGCTATGACGCCACAGCGCGACGTGCACATAGCGCAGTAGGTATGGAGTTGTTCAGTGGCGATGGCGAATCTCAATTCGGGACGGGAAGAGAGTTACCACAAAGTTCACAAAGTAGGGGTCGGTCGGGGCCGGCCCGGTTCGGAATGGGGAGTTTGGTCGCAAAGAACGCAACGTCCACAGAAGAGACTCAGCGGAACAGCTTGCGGATCATTTCGTTCACTTCGACTTCGCGTTGGCTCAGGTCGACGTCGGTCATGAGCAGTTTATGCTGCTTCAACAGCTTGCCGTATTTCGAATCGATGTCGTCGCGGATGGGGACGCGGCCGTATTGGTTGATCACTTCCTGGCCTTCCTTGGTGAGGAGCCACTCGATGAACAGCTTGGCGGCGAAGGGATGGGCCGGTTGCGATGGCAACGAAGCGGCGACGGTGTAGACGATCACCGGTTCGAGGCCGATCCAGTCCACCGGCGCGCCTTTGTTCTTCAGATTATCGACGGAGTACTCGTACACGCCGGCCATGATGGCGAACTCGCCGGCGGCGAGCAGATTGAGCAAATTGGTATTACCGGCCATCACCGGTCCGTTTTGTGCCGCGAGCTTTTCCATAAATCCGCGGCCTTTGAGCTTGAGCAGCATGGAGAACCATTCGATCTTGGTGTTGTCGACGGCGATGGCGTTCTTCCAGCGCGGGTTCAACAGGTCGTCGTAGCTCTTCGGCGCTTCGGCGCGCTTGACCTGGCGGGTGTTGAAGCCCATCAGCGTGCCGCTGGCGTAAATTGAAGTCCAGTAACCTTCGGGGTCTTTGTATTGGCTCGGGTAGGACGCCGCTTCCGTCGGCAGGTAGCGGCTCAGCGCGCCGCGCTTTTTCAATATATGGGTTTCAATGACGCTGGTGTGAACCACGTCGGCCAGGCGCTGCTTGGCTTGCTCTTCAAGAAGAACGCGGGTGACCAGCTTTTGCTTATCCGTGCGGAAGTATTCGGTCTTGATAAACGGGTACCGTTTGCCGAAGGCGGCTATATACATCTGCAGCTGCTGGACCGCGGCGGAGGCGTAGATTACCAGTTTGCCTTCATTCTTGGCGCCGGCGATCAGTTGATCGAGGGTTTGTGCCGGTGCGGACGATGCCAGTGCTAAGGATACGAGCAGAGATGCGAGCCAGAATTTCATGAATCCTCCAATGTTCGGCACGGTAAAGGAGACTGCCCGGTAGTGTCAACCGGATGGAGTTGGAGCGCGTCGACATCCGCAATTTTTTCGATTAGGATTGTGGAAAATCCGACGAGGTAGAAAATCTTATGGCCACTCCTGAATTCGTTTACCAAGATCCGTTGCCGCTGGGGAAAGACACGACGAAATACCGCCTGCTCACCAAAGAGCATGTTTCAGTGACCCAGTTCGAAGGCAAGGATATTCTCAAAGTCGCGCCCGAGGGGCTGACCTATCTAGCCAACGTGGCAATCCGCGATGTGTCGTTTCTCTTGCGCACGGCGCACTTGGAAAAAGTCGCGGCGATCCTGAAAGATCCCGATGCCTCGCAAAACGATCGCTATGTCGCCCTGGCGATGCTGCGCAACGCTGACACTTCGTCCAAGGGCATCCTGCCGTTTTGCCAGGATACCGGCACGGCGACTGTGTTCGGCAAGAAAGGCCAGCAGGTGTGGACCGGCGTGAAAGACGAGGAGCACATCGCCAAGGGGATCTATAAAACTTATACCGAAGAGAATCTCCGCTACTCGCAGACGGCGCCGCTCAATATGTGGGATGAGGTCGACACTGGCACTA
>JBGTCC010000029.1:0-3911 GCA_041749055.1 Thermodesulfobacteriota bacterium
GGCAATCAGCGGCTAATAACGGCGCCGGTTTTTACCGCGCAACGCAGCACTTCGGCCACGCTCCATGCTTGAGAGACGCAGCCGCGCGCTGTATAGGGCGGCTCGGCGTCAAAGATCTCGCTGATCGTGCCAATGCAAGCCTCGCCCAAATGATCGCCAAAGGCGGTTAGAAATCCGCCCGCGCCGGCGCGATCGTCCGGATAGACTTTCAACCACGCATCGATGAATGGCCCAATCAGCCATGCCCAAACGGTGCCTTGATGATAAGCGGCGTCGCGCGCGCGCAGATCGCCGAAATAACGCGCTTGGTAGTCAGGATGAGTCGGCGCCAGCGAGCGAAGCCCATAGGGCGTGACGAGGCTTTGATGCACGACATCGAGCAGCGCTCGCCAGCGTGCGGCATCGAGGATCGGATGGTCCAGTGATATCGCCATGATCTGATTGGGCCGGCAGGCGGGATCGTTCTTCCCGGCCTGGTTCTCGCAATCGATAACATCGTAAAGATGACCGCCCTCGTCATACCAAAAACGCCGATTAAAAGAATTCCGCGCTTTTTGCGCGTGTGCGGCGATCTCGCTCGCGCGCGCTCCATCGCCTTCTTCGCGCAGCCAGTCTGCGAGCAGGCATAGCGCGTTATACCAAAGCGCGTTGATTTCCACCGCTTTGCCGCGCCGCGGCGTCACCACCCAATCGTCTACCTTGGCGTCCATCCAGGTGAGCTGATATCCTTCTTGCCCTTGTCGGAGCAGACCATCCTCCGGATCGACAGCGATACCGAAGCGCGTGCCCTGGAGATGCTGGGCCGCGATGTCGAACAATTTCGGCAGCAGTTGGCGCAAAAAATCGCGATCGCCGGTCATTTCGAGATAACGCTGCAGCGCGTGAAAAAACCACAACGTCGCGTCCGCGGTATGATAACGCCCTTCCTGCTCACCCTCGGGAAAAAAATTTGGAATCAGCCCGTCGCGAATATGTTCGGAAAAAACGTCGAGGATGCCGCGAGCCTCGCGTTGGCGGCCGGTCAACAGCGTCAACCCTTCCAGACTGATCATCGTGTCGCGGCCCCAATCGGTAAACCAGTGATAGCCGGCGATAATCGTGCGAGCGCCAACCGCGTCTTTTTCTTTGTTCGGATCGACTGGCGCGATGACAAACTGATCGGCAGCCAGCACCAGCTCCGCTCCCATCGACGTGCCGTCACTTTTTCCGGCGCGCGACGCCAGCCGTTTTCGCCGGGAACATTCTGCGGCGTAACACTCTTGCGGCGCCAATACGGTAATCGATGCCCAGGGTTCCGTGGAGGCAACCAGAGTCATCGGCTGACCGCGGCCAACTTCGGCGTCAAACCAACCGAAACTGCACAGCTCGCCGAACGCCTCATAACCGCGCTGCTGCTCGGCGCGAAAGAACACTTTGTCGATCTGGGCGTCGCCGCCGGTAAATCTCCAATCGCGGCCATGCACGAGCATGCGCAGCGGCGGGTAAGCGGCGGCGGTGCAGATTTCAAATCCCTGGCGCGTCGCTTTCAGGGTGTAGTCCGCCAGCGCATTGTCGACGGAATCTTCGTGGGGGCGAAACTGCACATGGGGACGAAGCTTGACCCGTACGCGCTCATCTCCTTCAAGTAAAGCATAGCTGGTCAGTGTGGTATTCTGCCTATGCACCATGAAAATTTTTTTTTCAACGACGATGCCACCGATCTGATAACGCCATACCGGCACGCCGTCTTCCAGGCGAAATTCCGTCAGGGAAGCGAAGCCGGGGCTCTCGCTGCTTTCGTTAAAACCCAACCCAAATGACAATTCGACATGCCTTCGATCCGACAACTCGAGATGTTCCGTCAGTTGGTTAAGCATCATCACGCGGCCGAACGGGGCCGCCAGCGCTGCGATCAATAGGCCGTGATAACGCCGTGTAATGGCGCCGAGCAACGTGCCAGAGGCGTAGCCGCCCAAACCGTTGGTGATGAGCCATTCGCGCTCGGCTAAAACCTCCGGTGCCGCCGATCCTTCGCCGCTAAACGGCACCCGTCGTAAAACTCCCGGCGCGGCGCCCGCGGCGAACTGATTGCCGGCACTGGAATTCCCCTGCCGATCGGTAAATTGCGTCATGATTAGGTAGACATCGGTAAGCGATCTGCCCCGAATTCACTGATCGATTCAAGCGCACCAAGCCCTTCAAGGGGCGCCAAAACTTCCTGCCTCGTGCTATTCCCGCCCGAGATATGCTGCCGAGAAATCTAGCGCAGTCCGAAAAAACTCAACACCGCGATGATAACCACAACTAAACCGACCAGATAGATAATTGAACTCATAAATTCCTCCTGCCGTTAATTCTCAATCACCCAGGTACGACAACCCGATACTGAACATTGCCATTACAATCGCGAAAATTCTCATCACTCTGTGGCCTACCCGCGGCGAGGCCGATAAGAAAAATCCGATCGCGCCGAGGAGCGCGGCGCACACTGCGAAAAATAATCCCCAGCGGGGCTTGCCAATAAAAATCATCACCACTCCGGTAATAGCCCCTAAAAACGCCAGCACCGCCTTAACTCCCATCTGCTGGACAGCCATTCTTTCAACTTGATTCCCCGATATGCCGCCCGCGTGGACATTCGAATCAGCAAGCCACATGCCACTGCTGCCCGGCTAAATGGCCGAGGCATCGACACAGGGGATTTCTCAGAGCAGCTCCTGACTGCGCGTCTGCTTCAATGATACAGCGACAATCGCTCCGTCTCACTTTCGCGACAGCCGGCGAGAATTCGTCGCGCATGTAAGACAAAACGCAAGAACAGAGGGCCGCTTAACCTGGCGCGGCCTTTGCTCAAGATTTGCTGTTATGTTGATGTTGCTTTCACGAGGCTTATGAAAGCGTCCAAGCGACTACGGCGCTTTCTCCGTTCGCCGGCCAGGCACACGTTGTTAACGCCGGGGCGAAACTGCTGGCGGACGGAATCGGTGACCCAGACAGGGCTGCTTGTCGACGGCGGCGACTATTACCGCGCGTTCTATCGCGCCACCCAAGCAGCGGAGAGTTACATTCTGATCTCGGGCTGGCAGTTCGACAGTGGCACCGCGCTCCTGCGCGGCGCCGATGCCGAACACGCGCAGGGAAAAATTCAGCTCTTGGATTTTCTCAACGAGCTCTGTGAGAACAAACCCGCGTTACGCATATATATGCTCGCCTGGGATTACAGCATGTTGTACAGCCTCGACCGCGAATGGTTTCAAGACTGGCATTTCAATTGGAGTACCAATGAGCGCCTCAAGTTCTGTTACGATCGCGGCGAATCCTTCGATGCCTCGCATCATCAGAAGTTCGTCGTCATAGACGGCGTTCTCGGTTTTGTCGGCGGCATCGATCTGTGCGCCAGCCGCTGGGATGAGCGCGATCATCGGCCGGACAATCCGCTGCGAGTCAACAGCGACGGCTCTAACTATCGCCCCTTCCATGACTTGCAGTCGTATCACGTCGGACCCGCCGCCCAGCGGCTGGCGGAACTCTTCAAGCAACGATGGCAAATTGTTTGTGGCGACTGCCTTGATTTGGCCGCGCCGGACCGGGACCCTGGCCCGCTCGTTTTCGACCCCAGCGTTGCGCTTGCCGCCCAACAAGTGGCGATCAGCCGGACCGAGGTTCCCCAGAGCCGCAGCGGCGGCAAGCCTATCCTCGAAATCCGCCAACTCTTTCTCGATGCCATCGATGCCGCCGAAAGACTGATTTACATCGAAAACCAATATTGCAGTTCGGAAGCGTTATCCGATGCTCTGATCGAGCGCATGCGCCAGTTGCGGCGGCGGCGCCTCGAGATCGTTTTAGTAATCGCCAGGGATGCCGACGCGTTTTTGGAGCAACTCTCCATCGGTATCGCGCAGAGCCGGATCATTCGCCGCTTAAAACAAGTC
>JBGTCC010000030.1:0-2768 GCA_041749055.1 Thermodesulfobacteriota bacterium
TGACCATCCTGCAACCGCTGATCGCGCCGCTCTACGACGGCAAGACGGCGCACGAATTGCTCGCGGCCTTGAGCGCTAATCCGCAGCGTTCGTCTTACGAATCGGTGCGAGATTATTGGCAGCAGCGAACCGGTAAAGCGCCGGCGGATTTTACCCGCTGGTGGCGCAAATCGCTGCATGATGGGGTGGTCGAGGGCACGGCCTTGGCCCCCAAGTCGGTGACGCCGCGACTTGGGGCAATTAATTCCCAATTACAAATTCACAATTCGCGATCCGCTGAAACCGCTCATTCACCAACCAACGCCGGCGCCGCCGGGTCTAATGCAAAAATGCTCGAGCTCCTCTTTCGTCCCGATCCGAATATTTTCGACGGCCGCTTCGCCACCAATGCCTGGCTTCAAGAACTGCCCAAACCCTTGACGAAACTAACTTGGGATAATGCAGCGCTGATCGCTCCCGCCACCGCCGAGCGGCTCGGACTGGGCGGGACGGCCGGCTACAGGGGCGGGACGACTTACGCCGACATAGTCGAACTGCGCCTCGGCGCGCGCGCGCTGCGCGCGCCGGTCTGGATTGTCCCAGGCCAAGCCGAGAATACGATCGCTCTGCATTTAGGCTACGGCCGCACCAGTGCCGGAACGGTCGGCACCAACGTCGGCGTTAATGCCTATGCGCTTCGTGACGCCGGCAACCTGTGGTCGGCAAGCGCCGTGGAGATTCGCCGCACCGGCGACCGCTATCCGCTCGCTTCAACTCAGATCCATCACACTATGGAAGGACGCGATGTCGTGCGCGTCGCGACCCAGGCGGAACTTCTAGAGCATCCGAAAAAGGGCCAAAGTGAAAAAGTTCTACCCTCGCTCTATCCAGGATTTGACTACCCCGGCTATGCGTGGGGACTTTCCATCGACCTCAACGCTTGCATCGGTTGCAACGCCTGCGTCGTCGCCTGTCAAGCTGAGAATAACATTCCAGTGGTCGGCAAGAACGAAGTTTTGCGTTCACGCGAAATGCATTGGCTGCGCATCGATACCTATCACAAAGGCGAGCCGGACAATCCGGAAACCTACGTGCAACCCGTCCCCTGCATGCATTGCGAGAACGCGCCTTGCGAAGTGGTCTGCCCGGTCGCGGCAACGTTGCACAGCGCCGAGGGGCTGAACGACATGGTCTACAATCGCTGCGTCGGCACGCGCTATTGCTCGAACAACTGCCCTTACAAAGTGCGTCGTTTTAACTATTTCCAATTTTCTGACTGGCAGACGGAAAGCCTCAAAGCGATGCGCAACCCCGACGTCACCGTGCGCAGCAGCGGCGTCATGGAAAAGTGCACCTACTGCGTGCAGCGCATTAATCACGCCAAAATCGACGCGGAAAAACAAGGACGCCGCGTGGGCGACGGCGAGATCGTCACCGCCTGCCAGCAAGCCTGCCCCGCCGAGGCCATCGTGTTCGGCGATCTCAACGATCCGAAGAGCCAAGTCGCAGCCCTAAAAGCCGATCTGCGCAATTATAGCTTGCTTGAAGAACTCAACACCCGGCCGCGCACGACCTATCTGGCCGCCGTGCGCAATCCCAATCCGGAATTAAAAAAGAGCGACGCCAAAGGCGAGTAAGCTGTAAGCTCTGCAAGGAGATCATGGCACCGCTGATCGTTCTGATCGTCGTCACTCTGGTCGCGCGGTTAGTGGGCCGGCTCGGCGTCGCAGCGTTGCGGGATTGGGCCGCGGCTACTAGAGTCGGCCTTGCCGTGATGTTCTGTTTTACCGCCGCAGCGCACTTCAATAGTTTGCGGCCCGACCTGATACGAATGGTGCCGCCCGGCGTACCCAATGCCGCACTAGTTGTTTCGTTCACCGGATTTTGCGAGATACTCGGTGCCATCGGCCTGCTCGTGCCGCGGACACGTCGCCTTGCCGCGGTGGCGCTAGTGCTGTTTCTCGTCGCGGTATTGCCGGCGAACATCCACGCTGCGCTGTCAGGCGTCACGCTCCGAGGCGCGCCTGCGACACCGCTCCTGCCGAGAGTCGCGCTTCAGGCTCTCTTCATCGTTTTGATCTGGTGGTCCGGTATTCGGTCACCGACCGAGCGAGTCGCCAAGCCGCCACTAAGCCAAGCGGACATGGAGAGCTAGCCTGAAAAATTGCTAAAGAAAGAATGACATGGAAGGCGCTTCCCCGCTTAGTCCGGCCACGGCGTCAGCCTTCACCGGTCAGGTAAAACATATGCTAATTAAATTTTGGCGTTTCTTGACCCTCATAACGGTCGCTCTCCTGACCGGTTTGGCGTTTGCCCATGTGCTTGAACGCCCGGCTAAAATGCTCTACGACGCCGCGTTATACCTCACCCTGCAGCAAACTCTTTACGTTGCATGGGGTCCGCCGAATGTCGGCGGCATACTCGAACCTGCGGCGATCCTCGCAACCCTCATACTGGCGATCGGCGTGCGCAAGCGACAACCGGCGTTTTGGCTATCGCTCGGCGCAGGCGCCGCGCTGTTACTCGCGTTTCCGGTGGTATTCTACGCCTACGTTGCGCCGGCGAATGAAGCTTTCCGCGCCGCCACGACGGCTTCCATTCCTCCCAACTGGATGGAGTTGCGCTCGAGTTGGGAAACCGGCCACGCCATCCGCTTCGTGCTTCAACTGGCCGCGTTGAGCTTGCTTGTTCTCTCGGTGTTGTTTGATGCTCGCGAGAACCTCAACCAGCGTGCCTGAGGTTCAAATCGGCTCAGCTTTGTTCAAGCGCTATCGCTCCTTATAAACCGT
>JBGTCC010000031.1:0-3577 GCA_041749055.1 Thermodesulfobacteriota bacterium
CAAGGGCTGTCCCTCGGCTCGCTGGCGACATCCACTTACGATGTCGTGCCGGCCCGTGTGCGCGGGCGGCTGCAAGCTCTGCGCCGTACCATTGCCGAACTCGGCAGCGGCGCGGCGCCGCTCTTGGCCGGCTATCTGGCAAACACGTTCAATCCCGGCGTGCCGTTTTTGGTCTACGCGCCGCTGCTATTATTATCGGCACTGTTGCTCGCTTTTGTCAGTAAAGAAACCCTGGATAAGTAGGCCGTGGACAGAGTTTCTAAAATCGAACCATTTCGGAAAGGGATATGACTCCCGCAAAGGCGCAAAGACGCGAAGTTTGGAAAATTATGTTTCTTTCCTTTGCGGCCTTTACGCCTTTGCGGGAGATATTCCGAACGTCAGTTACAACTTGCTCGTGATGTTTTGACAGGCTGGCGTAAACAGGCTATGCGAACGGTATGAGGTCACGAAGATGGAATCATCTGAAAACGAGCTCATCACCCGAGTCGGCTAGGGTTAGCTGGTCGATCGCAGCGGCGAGCATCTCCCGGCCATTCGACCGGGAGGGTGATCCTGGTGCGGAAGTTGTGGAATAACGCGATTGAGACGTCGTAACGCGGCGAAGATCCGCCCAGCTTGATGCGCGATCGGGCGCACAATCGTCTGGTTCATGTCAATTTGGTTGAGCGATGGGTCAATGCCGAGGAGTCACGCGAACATGTGCCGAATATCGTTTATGTCAGCTGGGCAGTTATTTAACGCGCCATCCAAGCGCGGCGCACCGATGGCAGTGGTTCACGGCGCAAGGCGTGGGATGTATCGCCGGAGAGTATGGCGCTGCGGCTTCGCATTGGCACTGGCGTTGACGAGCCCGACCGGTGGTGCAGCCTTTGGCCAGAGTTCGAAGAACGGTGAAGTCAAAATGCTGCAGCTTGGCTTGGTCTCCGAGATCAACAAGTCGGCCATCGAGGAGCATTTCCGCGACTTTGTCCGCTATGTATCGCGGCGCATCGCGCCGGGCGCGGAGGCGGGCGCCAAGGTCGTCATCGCGCCGACCCCCTTTGAGCTGACCAGGCTGCTGGAGCAGCGGCGGGTGGATTATTATATGGAAAGCGTCTACCCGACCTACACGGTCAACTATGTACACGGCGCCGGCAAGACGCTTTTGCGGCGCTGGAAGGGCGGGAAGGCGGAGTATCAAAGCCTGATTTTCACCAAACGCGATGGCGGCATCAAGCAGCTCGCCGATCTGCGTGGCAAGACGATGATCTTTGAAGATCCAGGCTCGAGCTCCGGCTATCTCATGCCAAAACTGTTTCTATCGCGCAGCGGTTACAAACTGGTGGAGAAAAAAGGCTACGATCCGAACGCCGCGCCGGCGGAGATCCGGTATTCCTTCGCCTACCTGCGCAGCAAGCTGATCGAGGCCGTGCTGACCCAACAAGTGGCGGCGGGGGCGATCAGCGACGATGATTACAATGGCCTGGATGAAAAACGAAAATCCGCGATCGCGATTCTGGCGCACACCGAGAGACTGCCGCGCCATCTTCTTTCGGTGCGCACCGATCTCGCGCCGCAGCTCGTCGGCCAGCTCAGTGACGTGTTGGTCGCCATGCACGACGATGCCGACGGTCAGCGCATTCTGAAAACGACCGATCAAACCACCAAGTTCGATGCCCTGCCGGGCGGCGAGGCGGCGCTGCGCAAAAGGCTGCTGGAGAGTTTTTTTTCGCCGGATAGGAAATAGCCGGACGCAGATTTAAAAGGGTGTGGGAAGAGTCGTGGCCTTGTTCTTTGTGCGACCTGTGATGCCAACCTTTGCGATTGCACGGTTCCAGCCACGAAAATAGGCAACGCCGCAACTGCTTCTTCGTCCGTCATTCCCGCGCGAAGTGGAATCCAGACTGATCATCCGCCTGGATACCCTTTTTCAATGGTGGGATTGGCAAATTCCGTCACCGGGATTTCCGCGTGCGCCTGGCCAAAAAAACCGAAGGGCGGGAATGACGAATAGTTCGGGCAAGCGGATTTCGCCAGGCCTAACGAGCGCCGTCAGGGCAATAGTTCGAGGGCGATTTTGTGGGCTTGGCGGGCGTGGACGATGCCGTTGCGAAAGCGTTCCTTGGCTCCGGCTTCGGCGTTGGGGCTGCCGTTCGCCGCGGTGAAGTCGTCGTAAAATGCCTTGCAAAGACTTTCGACCGCTGCGCCGTAGGCGCGCTCAATGGCGTCTTGTTCGTTCATGGGTCGTTCCTTTATTGGTTTTGCCGGGTTTACTATGAAGATGTTTTCATCCCTAAGGCCACGAAGGTTCTTTATCCGGGCGAATGATACGTCGCCCCTAGCTTAATTATCAGAACCCTTCGTGCGCTTTGTAGAACCCATTTCATTAGCTTGCCGGGGATTGTCGGTTTCAGCGCGGGTGTGGAGTCGATAATCTAGCGCTTTGCCGGCGCTTAATCCAGCTATCCCAGCGTGCCGATCTCGGCCATGCTGGCGTCGAAAGCGATGCGCTGGTTGAGCTCGGGATGGCGCAGCGTCCAGAATGGGTCATCGCCCTGCCGCACGGCGTCGATGGATTGGCGGATCACCTCGCGTAACAGAATCACGCCTTGGTCGGCTGCGCCCAGGTGTTCTTTACTGCGCTGGTAGATCGGTCCTTGGGTTTCCTGGGCGACGCGGTCCTGATCGTGGGACGCGATACCCCACCAACCGTCGTCGACCCTGGCATAAGCGCCGGGCTTGTCGTCTTCGAAACCGATGGTTTTTTGCACGAACGGCTGGCCGCGCTCAGATTCACTGTGGGGTGTGAAGCGAAGCCAGAACGTTCTGGTCTTGGTGTCGTCGAGGGGCACGCGAAAGCGGATCGCATGATCAGGGATGCGCCCCTTGCGCGCGGTGGTGTGGCGCGTGTGCGAGGGGAAAACCCAGTGGGAATGTTTGGGCTGGGACACCCCCGGCACATGCATGGTGATCTTGGCGCCATAGGCGGTCTGCTGCCAAGCGATCTCGGGCCGCTTCAACGCCATCTGCGGATACTCGGGCGCGTGCAGCGCGACCAGGTGGGTCTGGTCAACGGAATTTTCGGCGCGCTGCAGCCAGTTGCAATATTCCGTGCCGGCGCCGATGACGCGCTCGCCGTGTTCTTCAAGGAGTAAATCGTAGCGCGGCAAGAGCGGCGCCGGGTCGGGACCGATGTAGGCGAATAGGAATCCGCCGAGTTCTTGGACTGGATAGGCCGGGTGTTTGATTCGGTCTTTGAACGTGATGTCGGCCGGTTCGGCGGGCTGCTCCAAGCAATTGCCTGCGGTATCGTAGAGCCAGCCATGGTAGCAACAGCGGATGCCGCGCTCTTCGACCCGGCCGTATTCTAACGACGTGCCGCGGTGCGAGCAGTGCAGATCAACCATGCCGAGATGGCCGCCGCCGTCGCGAAATAAGACGAACTCTTCACCGAGAAGCTGGGTTCGGACCGGACTGGCTTTGATCTGCACATGCTCGGAAAAACCCACCGGCCACCAGTAGCGCCGCAGCAGGGCGCCGGCGGGAGTCTCCCGGCCGACTCTGGTTAAAGTTTCGTTTTCTTCGTTCGATAACA
>JBGTCC010000032.1:0-4861 GCA_041749055.1 Thermodesulfobacteriota bacterium
GTGCGGTCGCGGGCATCGAGCAGCCCGGCGAACGATTCCGCGGTGCGGATGCCACGGCCGACGTCGACGAGGGTGCCGACGATGTTGCGCACCATGTGGCGCAGGAAGGCGGTGCCTTCGATACTGTACACCAGCAGCTCGCCGCGGTGTTCGAGACGAGTCTGGTAAACGGTGCGAATCGGATGCGACGCATCGCAATCGGCGGCGCGAAACGACGAGAAATCATGCTCGCCGATCAGGCATTCGATAGCCTGGGTCATAGCAGCGAAATCCAACGGCTCATGGATGTGCCAGGCGCGATTGTGGTGAAACGGCGATGGTGTTGAGCGGTTGAGAATCCAATACTCGTACAAGCGGCTCCGGCCGTCACGCCGCGCGTCGAAGGTATCGTCGACAATCTCCACCGCCTTCACCGTGATGTCTCTCGGCGTTAACGCGTTGAGGCCGCGCAGTATCCGGTAGGGCAGGTAATCCTTGTCGGTGAAAAAATTGGCGATTTGCCCGAGGGCATGCACGCCGGCGTCGGTGCGTCCCGATCCGTTGAGATGGGTGGGAACACCCAAAAAAGTCGAAACCGCTTTCTCCAGAACCGCTTGGATGGAAATGCAATTGGCTTGAACTTGCCAACCATGGTAGTTGCTGCCGTCATATTCGACGGTGAGTTTGACGTTCACGGAAAAGTGGTTCCGGGTCTCGCGTTTCGAGTTTCGGGTTCAGCAGCGCACCCAGTCCGGATTGTTAGCGGCCTCCCTACACCGGCAAACATGAAGGTTAAATGAAATCCCGGATCAGGATTTCGGCGATCTGCACGGCGTTGAGCGCCGCGCCCTTGCGCAGATTGTCCGACACCACCCAAAGGTTGAGACCGTTGGCCACCGAGCGATCTTCACGAATGCGGCCGACATAGGTCGCGTCCTTACCGGCGGCATCGATGGCCATTGGATAAAGATTATTTTCCGGCTCGTCGGCGACGATGATGCCCGGCGCTTCGCGCAGAATTCGCCGCGCTTCGTTGGCCGACAGCTTGACGTAGGTTTCGACATTCACCGATTCGGAGTGGCTGCAAAACACCGGCACCCGCACCGTGGTCGCGGTGACCGGCAAGTTCGGCTCGCCGAGGATCTTGCGCGTCTCCTCGATCATCTTCCACTCTTCCTTGGTCGAGCCGTCAGCCATGAAGGCATCGATGTGCGGAATGCAGTTAAAAGCGATCTGATGCGGGAATTTGCTTTTTTCGATTTCCTTGCCGTTGAACAGTGCCGCCACCTGTTGGCTCAACTCCTCCATCGCTTTGCGACCAGCGCCGGAAACCGATTGATAGGTGGAAACGACCACGCGCTTGAGACGCGCCGCGTCATGAATTGGCTTGAGTGCGACGACCATTTGAATCGTCGAGCAATTGGGATTGGCGATGATGCCGCGAGTTTTGTAGTCGGCGATTACCTTGGCATTGACCTCCGGAACCACCAAGGGAATATCCGGCTCCATGCGAAACACCGAAGTATTGTCGACCACCACCGCGCCCGCCGCTACCGCCATCGGCGCGAACTCGGTGCTGACGCTGCCGCCGGCGGAGAACAGGCCGATGTCGATGTCTTTGAACGAACCCGCCTTGAGCACTTCGACGGGCAATTGGCGGCCTTGAAACGGCAAGAACTGGCCAACCGATCGCTCCGAGGCTAACAGCCTCAACTCGCCCACCGGGAATTGCCGTTCATCGAGCACTTCGCGCATCTGCTCGCCGACGGCGCCGGTGGCGCCGACAATCGCGACGTTGTACTTTTCCTTCTTCACAAAAACCTATCCCTTCGCTACCGCGATCTTATCGCGTACCAACTGGCCCATCTGCTTGCATCCCAACAGCTTACAACCGGGCTCTTGAATATCCGCCGTGCGATAGCCTTCGTCGAGGACAACTTCGACGGCCTTTTCGATACGGTCCGCCGCCTCGCCCTGATCGAGGGAGTGGCGCAGCATCATGGCGACGCTGAGAATCGTCGCCAGCGGATTGGCCTTGTTCTGGCCCATGATATCGGGCGCACTGCCATGCACCGGTTCGTACATGCCGACCTTGCCGCCGAGGCTCGCCGACGGCAGCATGCCGATGGAGCCGGTCAACATCGCCGCTTCGTCGCTCAAAATATCGCCGAACATATTGGTCGTCACCACGACGTCGAATTGCCGGGGATTGCGGATCAATTGCATGGCGCAGTTATCGACCAGGATATGTTCCAATTCGATACCCGCGTAGCCTGCTTCCTTTTTGTGAATGCGCGTCACCACCTTGCGCCACAGCTCAGTGACTTCGAGCACGTTGGCCTTGTCGACGGACGTCACTTTCTTGCGCCGCTTGAGCGCCGCCTGAAACGCCACATGGGCGATGCGCTCGATCTCCGGCGTGGTGTAGACCTCGGTGTTGACGCCACGCTCGGTGCCGTCGGCAAGCATCGTCACGCCCTTGGGTTCGCCAAAATAGATCCCGCCGGTGAGTTCGCGTACCACCAGCATATCGGTGCCCTCGACCACCTCCCGCTTGAGGGTCGACGCCGAGGCCAGCGCGGAAAATAATTTAACCGGACGTAGATTGGCGAATAAGCCCAACTCCAAGCGTAATGCCAAGAGGGCGCGCTCGGGCCGGATCGAATAGTCGAGGCCGTCCCATTTGGGCCCGCCCATGGCGCCGAGCAATACCGCATCGCTTTGCTTGGCGAGATTCAACACCGCATCGGTGAGCGGCTTGCCGTGGGCATCGATGGATGCGCCACCGACGATGCCGGGCTCGAGTGATACGGTGAAGTCGTAAAGCTGCGCCACCTGATTGAGCACCTGGGTGCCTTCGCCCATCACTTCAGGGCCGATACCGTCTCCGGGTAAAACCGCGATGTTGTAGTTCATGGTCCCTCTTTTTCCACCACCTGCCGATAACGTTTGCGCTCTTCCAATTTATTGAGCGCGTTGATATAGGCCAGCGCGCTCGCCATGATGACATCCGTATGCGCGCTCTGGCCCGAAACGCGGATGCCGGCGTCTTCGATCAAGCAGGCGACTTCCCCCTGGGCATCCGTGCCGCCGGTGAGAGAATTAACCGAGTAGCGCACCAACTGCGACTGCGAATCGGTGATCTTGGTGATCACTTTGAAACAAGCGTCGACCACGCCGTCTCCCGAGGCATGATCCATTTTTTCCGCGTCGGCAACGCGCATCTTGACCGTCGCCGTCGGCACCCCGTCGGTGCTCGAGTTGACGTTCATGTAGAGTAGCTCGAACTTATCCGGCCGCCCCGGCATGCGCAAAACTTCTTCGGCAACGACCGCCTCGATATCCTCGTCGTAAACGTTCTTCTTCTTGTCGGCCAACTCTTTAAAGCGCACGAACGCGCGGTTCATGTCTTCTTTACTCAAGTTGAAGCCCAGATGCTTCAAACGCTCATCGAAGGCATGGCGCCCCGAATGTTTGCCCATGACCAGCTTATTCCCCGGAATGCCAATGGACTCCGGCGTCATGATCTCGTAGGTCTGCTTATGCTTGAGTACGCCGTCTTGATGAATGCCGGCCTCATGGGCAAAGGCATTATCGCCGACGATCGGTTTGTTGATCGGGATCGCGATGCCGGTCACCTGCGACAGCAAGCGCGAGCTCGGAAAAAGCTGTTCGCTATGAATGTTGGTGTCGAGATTGAGATAATTCTTGCGAGTGCGCAGCGCCATGACCACTTCTTCGAGAGAAGTATTGCCGGCACGCTCGCCGATACCGTTGATCGTGCACTCGATCTGGCGCGCGCCGTTGTGCACCGCGGCCAACGAATTGGCCACCGCCAGGCCCAAATCGTTATGACAGTGGGCGCTCCAGATCACCCGGTCGCCGCCGGCGGTACGCTCGATCAAGTTGGCGATCAAAGCGCCGAATTCGGACGGAATCGCATACCCGGTGGTATCCGGGACATTGAGCGTCTTAGCCCCGGCGCGGATTACTTCGCGGAAGATTTGCAGCAAAAACTCCGGGTCGCTGCGCGAGGCGTCCTCGGCCGAAAACTCGACATAATCGGTAAACTGCTTGGCGTAACTAACCGCCTTGACCGCCGCTTCAATCACCTGTTCGCGGGTCATGCGCAGCTTATGCTTTAGATGAATATCGGAGGTCGCGATGAAAGTATGAATTCCCGGCTTCTTAGCGCCCTCGACCGCTTTCAAAGCCCGGTTAATATCGCCCTCCTGGGCGCGCGCCAAACTAACCACCCGCGGCCGGCTGACCTCTTTCGCGACTCGCCGCACCGACTCGAAGTCCCCATCCGACGATGCCGCGAAGCCTGCCTCGATGACATCGACGCCGAGCTTCTCCAACTGGCGCGCGATCACGACCTTTTGCTCCACCGTCATGCTCGCTCCCGGCGATTGCTCGCCGTCACGCAGCGTGGTATCGAAAATTTGTACTACGTTATCGTTGCCCATCTGCTCCATTTGAATGTCTCCTCTACCGTAGTCCGCTGACCCACCCGAAACGAAAACTCCCGCGGCAGGGCCAACGGGAGTTAATTTCGCATTTACTCGATCCGGAAAATCACGGCGACGCTTGCGCCGCCTCCCGTCTCGACTCCCGTCGATGCTTAAACTTGGTTAAGCACCATAACAAGGGCCCGGATAACGTGTACAGTAAGACAATCGTAAAAAACATAATATACCGTTGAGCAATAATCAGTGTAATCAAAA
This sequence comes from Thermodesulfobacteriota bacterium, assembly GCA_041749055.1. Taxonomy (GTDB): domain Bacteria; phylum Desulfobacterota; class Binatia; order UBA9968; family UBA9968; genus DP-20. The sequence continues at coordinate 4,707 of JBGTCC010000032.1, forward strand.
TCACGCTGGAAAGAAACATCCATTCCGGGTGGCGTTTCCTCATGTCATTATTTTTCAAACTGAAGTACGGAATATTGCTAACCATCAAAATCGCCAATCCATAAATCACCAGGAGAAACGTAATATGGCGCGTCGGCGTGCCCTCGAAGCCCATA
>JBGTCC010000033.1:0-5614 GCA_041749055.1 Thermodesulfobacteriota bacterium
TATGTTGCACGCCCACCGCCCCGATGAACGACTCAGCGACGGGAATGAGCAAAGAAAATAAGATCGCCGCTACCGTCGACACCGCCAACGAGCGGTAGAACGACTGCTTTAACTTATAGGGAAAATCCCGGCCAAACTGGATGCGTTGGCCGAAACCCGAAGTTTCTTGGCGCAAGCGCGCGACAAAGTTCGCCGATTGCGCCGAGCTTCCAAGCGTCGCCAAGGTAAGAAAACGATCCTGGGACTCCGCCTGGCGGTCGATCAGCTCGGCCACTGCCGGCACCGATGGGATCCACGGTCGATAGCGTAAGATCACCGAGAGCAGGCCCAGCGCCGCAAGGCAAGTTGCAATGAGCCAAAAAACCGGTGGCGATATCCAGGCGGCGCGGAAAAAGGAAATCGCGATGAAGAGCGCCGCGAACACCGGCGGCATGAAGATCAACAATGAATCCCACAGCGCATGGCTGCCCAGGCGCGCCGCCAGACGGGTAACCAAATTTTCCGCTGGCTCAGCCTCGGGGCCGTGGTTTGAAGACGACATCTTGGGAACTATAACATCTCGTAGGCGATTGCTGAAATGCGCGCTTAGCGACGTTTCGCCAATGCCTTTTTGTTTTGCGCGCGCGGCGCTTCGCGCACCGGCTGGTAGGCTTTTACCGCTTGATTATGCTCTTCGATGGTTTCCGAAAACGCATGGGTGCCATCGTTCTTCGAGACGAAATAGATATAGGGAACATCCGCGGGGTTGAGAGTCGCCTTAATCGACGACAGACTCGGATTACAAATCGGCCCCGGCGGCAGCGCGCTGATCCGATAGGTGTTATAGGGGTTGTCGTCGCGTAAGTCTTTCTTGGTCAAATTGCCGTTGAATTCTTTGAGGCCGTAAATCACCGTCGGGTCGCTCTGCAGCGGCATCTGGCGCTTGAGCCGGTTATGGAACACCGCGGCAACCAGACCGCGCTCCGCTTCCACGCCAGTCTCTTTCTCGACGATCGAAGCCAACGTCAGCAGCTCATGCATGGAGAACCGCGCCGTTGTTGCCGTTTTAGCCAATAGCGGTTGGGACGATCTGCGGAACTGCTCGGCCATTGCAATGACAATGTCCCGTTCCGGCGTTGCCGGCGTAAAATGATAGGTGCTGGGGAATAAATATCCTTCGAGACCTTTATCGTCAAGCCCGAGCGCTGTGAGCACACTGGGATCGGCGGCGGCGGCGAGAAATTTCTCCTTATTGGCGATTTGCATCTTGTCTAGGAGTTCGGCGATCTCCTTGATCGTCAGCCCTTCGGGGATGGTTACGCTATGAAAGATCCCTTTGCCGGCCACCAGCCGTTCTAAGACTTGCGAAGGTGCGACACTGCTCTCGAAGCGATACAGCCCCTGGTGAATTTTTTTCTCCGCGCCGTTAATACGAGCCCATAAGGAAAAAAATAAACCGTTGGAAATCACCTGTTGCTCGCGCAACTTGCGCGTCACGGCGGCGAAGGAATCGCCGGACTCAACTCTAACCTCGGTGGGATAGGCACCGCTGGCAGGCCGGGAATAATAAATGTTGTAGAAAAACAGCCCTACTGACAGCGGCAGAGCCAACGCCGTGGCATATAGTGCGGTGCGGAGAATTTTCAACTTTGCAAGTTCCGTGACCGGCGCGAAGCGATTACCGTTTAAGAGCGCTCAATTCTCGCTCACGTGGATTTTCATCCAGCCTCTAATTTGTCGAAGGAAACCCGCGAATGGGTCTTCGCCCGGCGCCGCCGCGAAGTGAGTCTTGCGCATGAAGTCGAGCGCACCGGAATAGTATTCGAACTTAGTCGAAAGTTCCTGGTAAAGATAATAACCGGTGCGGTAGAGCGCCAGATCGAGTTCGGAAACCGTCCAATAGGACCGGCTGCCCTCTTGAATGTAATAATCCAGGGAACCCCTGCCTTCGATGTACTTGCGAAAAATCCCGCTCATGAACAGCGCATAATCGCCCACGTACTTTCGTAATCTGCGCTGGCGCAGGACATCGGCCTCGTCGGCCGGCACTGCCGGCGCTTGCGCGAGCATCTCGACGACGTTGTCGATCTTACGCCCGCCCCGGCCGCGCATTGGGTAGAGATTATCGGCCCGCGCGAAGTCGGCCAAGACGTCGGCGACATACTGGGCGACCGTCGCGTCATAAATCCCCACTTGCCAAAAGCTCTGGCGCACCACTTGGAGAAAATACCCCTGCAAGCTATTCTCCGGTGTCTTGATTTCCATCGGCATAAATAAAAGGATACCAGACTTGCGCGTTACTGCAAAGTTTTTCCCTCGATCAGTTTGAATAACGAGACGCGCGGGATCGGCCTGGCGCTTTTTACCTTGAGGAATATAATGGCGCACATGGTCAATGGCATAAACGAGATTACGGGAGTTAATCATGGCGAGAGACTTAAAAGAAGACTTTTTTCGGCTTGAGGGTGCCTGGGCGTCTTTTGAACTGATGTCGATCCGGCGGCGTCAGGACTATCTGAAACCCTTTCGCGTCTTGCGCTGCAAGATCGACGATCAAGTGGACTTTCAGGCGATCGAAAGCCATCGCAGCCACACTGAGGCTACCGTGCTCATCGAAGTTTTCGGCGACGAAGAGCTGGTCGCCGCCGGCGGCCGCGGTCCGGTGCACGCCGTCGATAACGCCATGCGCAAGATCCTTGAGAAACACTATCCGCAATTGTCAGAGGTGACGCTAGAGGAGTTCGACGTGCGCCTAGTGCATGGCGTTGCCGGCGATGAAGAGGAAAACGGCGCCGGTGCGCTGGTGCGGGTGCTGGCGATCTTCGCCGACGGCAACGAACGCTGGGGTACCGTCGGCGTCGCCGCCGATATTTTGCAGGCGAGCGTCGAGTGCATCATCGACGGCCTGGAGTGGAAACTCCGCGGCGAGCACAAGCACTGAAACCAACGCACGCCACAGATTCACTGGGATGACCCGCCTTGTTCCGACTGACTCAGAACTACCCGGTTCAATGCTGCCAATCGGCGGCGCTGCAACGCCTTGTCGCCGGCAATTTTCTAATTGTCATGCTCTGCTTACTAACCGGTTGCGGCTGGGAGAACCGGCTGATCTTTCATCCCGCCACCGAGATCGCGCGCACACCGCGCGATGTCGGACTAGACTATCAGGATCTCTATTTCACCACCGCGGACAATGTCCGTCTCAACGGCTGGTTCATTCCCCACCCGCAGGCCAGCGCGACGATGATTTGGTTTCATGGCAACGCCGGCAACATCGGCGACCGGGTGAACAACATCAAGCTCCTTCACGACAAGACTCGCGTCAGCATTTTTATTTTTGACTATCGCGGCTACGGCCGCAGCCCCGGCAGCTCGTCGGAAACAACAACCTATCTCGACGGCGACGCGGCGATAAATTTCGTCCGCAGGCAATTGCAAGTCGAGAGCAAAAACCTGGTGATCTTCGGACGCTCCCTAGGCGCCGCCGTGGCCGCCGAGATGGCGAGCCGCCATGACAGCCGAGCAATCATCCTGGAAAGTCCCTTTGCGTCGATAGGAGAAATGGCCAAAGTAGTTTTTCCCGCTTTGCCGATCGGCCCGCTGTTAAGCGCAAAATTTGACGTCATCGACAAAGTTGGAAAAATAACCGCGCCGCTGCTCGTGTTGCACGGCGACCAGGACGAAGTCATTCCCTTCGAGCAGGGCCAGAGAGTCTTCGCCGCGGCCCGCCAACCCAAGCAGTTTTATCCGATCAAGGGCGCGGGCCATAACGACACTTTCATTACGGGCGGCGATGGCTACTACGAGCGGCTCAAGAGTTTTATCGAAACCTCTCGCTAATACTTGCGTGCATCCGGATCGCAGTGGACGGTGCGCCCTCGCTGCTCGTAGATCGATCCTGGAGAGTCGTGAGGACAGCCAAGCCTGCCATCAAAATTTTTGTTCCGAGTTGGTCAGCGCGGCTCACTGGAAGCCGCCAAGAGTACTGATCCTGCTTTGTTTAGGGGCAGTAAACCATGGTCTTCACGACGGAAGGATTGCGCCGCGCACAGCATGCCAATTCAGATGTGTTATCGAGGTTGAATCGGAATCGCTGGTGTTGACGGCAAGCGTTAATGCGAAAATCAGCAGCTCTGGGTTAATCGAAGTCTTTGGCAGCGGCGCTCGATGGCGCGTAGGCATTGCGCATATACTGCGACACCATGCGCTGAGTGTTGAAGAACGAACCGTTGAGGGCGATGGCGGAGCGCATCACTTGAGCGAATCTATCCGGCTCGTGATAGTAGAGCGGCAAGATCACCTGTTCGAGCTTATGGTACAGCGATAGGGCCTCGGCGGTGGGATCATTACCCGAGTTGGCGGCATCGCCGATGGACCAACCGGTCACGCCTTCGATATGGCCTTCGATCCACCAGCCGTCGAGCACGCTAAGACTGGGCACGCCATTGAGCGCGGCCTTCATGCCGCTGGTACCCGAGGCTTCTTGGGGCCGCAGCGGCGTATTGAGCCAAACATCGACGCCGGAACAGAGCAGTTTTCCCAGCGCCATATCGTAGTTTTCGAGGTAGACTACGCGCACGTCGTTGGCGAGGGTTGCCGCGGCTTCGAAGATGCGGCGAATAATCGCCTTGCCACCGTCGTCCCGCGGATGGGCCTTGCCGGCGTAGACAAGCTGGATCGGTCCCGCTTGTTGGCTAATTGTTTTCAGCCGCGCGATATCGCTGAATAGCAAATCGCCGCGCTTATAACCGGTCGCGCGCCGGGCAAAACCTAGGGTGAAGACTTGGTCATCGAGTTGGCTACCGGTGAGCCAGCGCACCTGGCGCAGCAGCTCCCGTTTGGCTTGGTGGTGCGCCAGGCGCAACTCGGGCAAAGGTATCCCCACAGCGTACCGCAAAAAACAGTTGTCTTCGCGCCACTTGGGTAGTGTGCGGTCAAATAGCTCGGCGATCGGCGCGGCGCTCCAGGTGGCGGCGTGAACTCCGTTGGTGATCGCTTCGATAGGCTGATTGGGAAACATGTCGCGGGAAACTTCGCCATGGCGCATCGACACGCCGTTGACGTATCCCGAAAAACGCAGCGCCAACTCTGTCATGTTGAGCGCGCCGTTGAGAACCTGGAGATCGCTGAGCACACCGGCACGCGTGTCGCCCAACACTTGGCAAACCAATTCGCTGTGAAAACGATCGTGCCCCGCAGGTACCGGGGTGTGTGTGGTAAAAACGCATTGGCGGCGCACAGATGCCACTTGATGATCCGAATACCGCCGTTCACGCGCCGCGCCCGCCTGTTCTTCCAAGAGCGCCAGCGTCGCCAGTGCCGAATGGCCCTCGTTCATGTGAAACACGCGTATGTCTTTGTGACCGAGGGCGCGCAGCATGAGCACACCACCGATTCCCAAAATCGATTCCTGGCATAACCGATAGCGTTCATCGCCGCCGTAGAGAGAGTCGGTTAAACCGCGTTCGCTGGGATCGTTTTCCGCCAAGTCAGTGTCGAGAAAGATCAACGGCACAGTATGGCCGGTGACACCGGTGAATAGATATTGCCAAGCGCAAATCTGTACCGGACGACCGCCGACAGTCAGCGTCACCTGCTCCGTCAGCCGTTTCAAGTGCCGCTCCGGCGACCACTT
>JBGTCC010000034.1:0-14805 GCA_041749055.1 Thermodesulfobacteriota bacterium
AATGTCTATGGCGATCCCAAGGGAACCGACCGGCCGTGGGAAGTGGATCTGCTGCCGTTCGTCATCTCGGCGGAGGAATGGCAGTTTCTCTCCAAGGCCGTCGCCCAGCGTGCGCGTTTGCTCAATCTCGTGCTCGCCGACTTGTACGGCGCCAACCGGCTCCTCGCCGAAGGGTTGATTCCACCGGCGATTATTCACGGTCACCACAATTACCTATGGCCCTGCCGCGGCATCGAGCCGCCCGGGGGCACATTCTTGCACCTTTACGCTTGCGATCTCGCGCGCTCCCCCGATGGCCGGTGGTGGGTGATCGGTGACCGAACCCAAGGCCCGTCGGGAGCTGGCTATGCGGTGCAAAACCGGCTCATCGTGACGCCCTTGTATGAAAACCTCTTTCGCTCCCTCGGCGTACAGCGGTTGGCGAATTTTTTTCGCACGCTGCAACAACAACTCACCGCGCTGGCGCCCACCGATGGGGATGCGCCGTTGGTCGCGCTATTGACGCCGGGGCCGTATAACGAAACCTATTTTGAGCATGTATTTCTGGCGCGCTATCTGGGCTTGCCCCTCGTCGAAGGATCGGATCTCACAGTGCGCGACAACCGCGTCTATCTGAAAACCTTGCAAGGTCTGAAACGCGTCCACGCGCTCCTGCGCCGGCTCGACGATGAATACTGCGATCCGTCTAACTTGCGCACCGATTCGGCCCTCGGCGTCGCCGGCCTGATCTCGGCGGCGCGCTCGGGCAATGTGCTCATAGCCAACGCGCTGGGCTCCGGCGTGCTCGAATCGCCGGCGCTGCCCGGCTTTTTGCCGGCCATTTGCGAAAGCCTGCTCGGCGAGCCATTGGCAGTGCCGTCAGTGGGCACCTGGTGGTGCGGCGAAGCACCGGCCCTCGACCATGTGATCGACCATCTTCCAGAGCTGGTGATCAAACCAGCCTTCGCTTCGATGAAGCTCGAACCGACTTTCGGTCATGACCTCGATAGTGCCGGGCGCGTCGCCATGACGGAACGGCTGCGGGCAACGCCCCATGCTTTCGTCGCCCAGGAATGGGTGCGCCTCTCTCAGGCGCCCACCTGGTCGAGCGAAACCCAGCAATTCGAACCGCGGGTCGTCGGCTTGCGGCTATATGCCGCCGTCAGCGGCGGCGGCTATGATGTCATGCCCGGCGGGCTCGCCCGCGTCGCCCCCGAATCGACCATCGAAGTCGTCACCATGCAACGGGGCGGTTCGAGCAAGGACGTCTGGGTGCTCGGCGACGGCGCGACGCCGTGGCAATCGCTGCTGGTGCCGCGGCTCGGCGCCCGTAATATCGACCGCGGCGGTTTTTATTCGCCTTCGCGGGCGGTGGAAAATCTGTTTTGGATGGGGCGCTACGCCGAGCGCGTCGAGAACATCGGACGCTTGCTGCGGTCCGTCGGTCAACGGCTCGCCGAAAGCGATCCGGCGCATTGGGCAACGCTCAAGGTGCTAACTGTCTTGTCGGATAAGGCGCGTTTGCGCGAGCCGGTTGAGACCGGGCGTTCGCCAGCGCCGGATAAGAAAAAAGTGCCGCCTAGCTTGGGCCCGGAGTGGGTGATTGCGGCGGTAGGAGACCCCAAGGTTCTAAACGGTATTCCCGCCAACACTTCGCGGCTGCTTTACTGTGCGAGCCAACTCCGGGGGCGCATGTCGCTCGATCATTGGCGCACGGTGCAGCGGCTCGCCCATGAGCATGAGCAGGCGCCGCAAAGTTTGGAGGCGGCCTTGGCGATTCTCGATCGCGTGATTCCCGCCTGCACGGCTCTTGCAGGCTACACCCTTGACGATATGACCAGGGACGACGCCTGGCGCTTCCTCGTCATAGGACGAGATTTGGAGCGCATGGCGTTTTTGAGCTCGGCGGCGATGCAGGTTCTCCGGCTGCCGGACGAAGATAGCGATACCGTGCTGGGCGCGTTATTGGAAATCGGCAACGTCAGCATGACCTATCGGGCGCGTTACCAGCGCCAGCCGGAGCTGCTGCCGGTTCTCGATCTGGTGGTGCTCGACGAATCGAATCCACACTCGGTGTGTTTTCAGTTGGCTGCGCTCGGTAACCATCTCCAACAAGTCGATACGCGGTTGGGATTCCGGCCGGTCAACGATCCAGCCTCATTGCTGCAGGCGCTCAGAGGATTCGATTTAGCCGAATTCGAAGCTCTCGGTTTGCCCGAAGGCGAACCCCTTGCCGCGCTGCTGGCCGCTTGCGAGCGCTGCGTCTATGGACTTTCCGATGAACTCACCCAAAGGTTTTTTATTCACGCCGGTGAACACCCGCAGACGAGTGTGGCGGCATGAGTCAAAACGGCGCGCGCCGTTATCGAGTCGAACACCACACCGCCTACCGTTACTCGGCACCGGTGATGCTGTCGCACCAACAGCTCCACTTGACACCACGGCTCTTGGACTACCAAACGATCCAGGCCCATGAAGTCGTCATCAATCCAGCGCCGACGCAGCAGCGCAAATTGACTGACGCCTTCGGCAACCCGGTAACCGAGATCGCCATCGAATCGGCGCACCAGACCTTGGATATTATCGCCCGAACCACCGTAGCGGTGACGGACCGACGCGTGAACGATCTGCTGGAAACCCCTCCCTGGGAAACCGTTCGCGCCGCACTCGCCTACCGCGCCGCCTGGCATCCCGAGCCGGCGATCCTCGACGCCACGCAGTTTCTCTTCGAATCCCCCTACGCGCGAGTGAAGCGCACTCTCAGGGCCTATGCCGGCGATTGTTTTGTACCGGGCCGGCCGATTCTAGCGGCGGCGGCGGCACTGATGGCGAAAATTCACGGCGGGTTTACATTCGATGCGGCGGCGACCAACGTCACGACGCCGGTGATGGAATTTTTCGAACAGAAGCGCGGTGTCTGCCAGGACTTTACCCACTTGATGATTTCGTGTTTGCGTTCGACCGGGCTGGCGGCGCGTTACGTGAGCGGCTATTTGCTGACGCGCCCGGCGCCAGGCAAGCCGCGGCGCGCCGGTACCGATGTTTCTCACGCATGGGTGTCGTTATTCGTCCCCGGCAACGGCTGGATGGACCTCGACCCGACTAACAACCTAATGCCGTCGCTGGAGCAAATCACCATCGGCTGGGGCCGCGACTTCTCCGATGTAACGCCGCTGCGCGGCGTCATCAGCGGCGGCGGCGAGCAAATCCTCGAAGTCAAAGTAACCGTCAAGCCCTTGTAGCGGCGCAATATCTCGCACCCCTTTTCGGTCTTGTCGCTGTTTGCAACCGCGTAGCTCCGCTCTACTCGGTGAGCGTCAGCAGAACATCCGCATACCAAGCGCAGTTGAGATTCAATCGCTCGTCCTCATCAATATCTCGGTTGGCCACGTCCATGCGCGCCGAGTGGACGCCAAGCAGCGTCCAGGCGAGATCACCGCGCCCGGAACGGTCAGCGGTAACGCGGGCCACCACCGGCGCGCCGCTGGTGCCGCGATGCATCCTGGCGTCCGTGAGAAAATAGCCTTGTCCCTGAAAACGAATGCCGAACGCCGAGGCGATACCCGCGAGGCGCGCCACCGGCAGGTGATGCAAGTTGTCATGAAACCCCAATGGAAAGCCGACGATCAGCACTGCAGTTCCAACTTCGACCTGATCCAATTCAGCGACCAGATGAGCGGGTGTAAACGCCGCGAGAAGGACCGTTTCAGGCAGAGCCTGTCGATGAATTTCCACAGAGACGACGTCCACACTGCCGCCGGAGTCGACGCATTGGCGCCACAGCGCCTGGTTTCCTCCATAAAGCGGAATCGACCACTGAATTACATTACCGATGTTTTGCCCGTCGACGTGAAGCTCTATTGTAAGCCGGTCCGGCCGGTGATTGCTGGCCTCCTCTATCACGACGTGCCGGCTGGTCACTAAAAATAATCGGCCATCGCGCTCGAAAAAAAATCCGGTGGCGCCGGTGAGCGGTTGGTCACCCGACATCGTCGAGACCCGAGTCACCGCCAATAGCAAAGATTCAATCAAGTTGCGCTCCCGAAAACTCAATAGGCAGATAATTCAGTTTGTCTTCCATGCCGAGCAGCATCGTCATATCGCCGCCCGCGGTGACGGCGTTGGTCACATGGGAGGCGCCGAGCAAGCCAAACTGAATATCCCCCGCGATCATCGACTGCATGGCCCGTCCGGCGATGATATAGATCAATTGCGGCTCAAGATTGTACTTGCGAAAGATCCCTTGCTCCTTAGCAAGCCATAGCGGCATCGCGTTGCCGCCGATGGCGCCGTAAGCGAATAGGAACTTTGTTGGAGGTTCCGCAGCAGCGGCAATCGCGCTAATCGTGCAGCAAAAATAACCGAACGCGAGCCATCGTAGCTTCATTCACCCGGCCTCCACATCCGCAACGCTTTGAGCGACTTGAACTTTTTGAACTGCTTGAACGAGTCCGGTTTAAGCCTTCTTCCGCCGCCCCTGGCCAAACAAGACTTTTTTGCCTTCCTCGGTCATCCCTGCCGAGCCGACGTTGATGGTCTTGGCGAGCTCATAGGCGCGCATCACGGCAGGACGAATTTGAATCGTTACAAACCAGCGCTTCAGGTTGGGAAAGTCATTTAAGTCCTGCCCCTGGCGCTCGTGCAAGACGATCCATGGATAACACGCCATGTCGGCGATGGAATAAGTGCCGGCGACGAATTCGCGGTCTTCCAAGCGCTCGTCGAGGACGCCGTAGAGCCGCTCGGTTTCTTTGGTATAGCGCTCGATGGCGTAGGCAATTTTCTCGGCGGAATAACCGCGAAAATGATGATTCTGCCCGAGCATCGGCCCGAGCCCGCCCATTTGCCAAAACAACCACTGCATCACCTCGGCGCGCCTACGCACATCGCGCGGGAGAAACTTGCCGCACTTGTCCGCGAGATATTCGAGAATCGCCCCGGACTCGAAAATACTCAGCGGCCCGCCACCGCCCACCGGCTCATGATCGACGATGGCGGGTATCCGATTGTTCGGCGAGATCTTCAAAAACTCCGGCGCGAACTGCTCGCCCTTGCCGATGTTGATCGGCTTGATCGAATAAGGCAGGCCAGTCTCTTCGAGAAAGATGGTGACCTTGTGTCCATTCGGCGTCGTCCAGTAGTAGAGATCGATCATTGAACCTCCAAAAAAATGGCAAGCTTAATTCTCCTCGCCTACTTTCCATATACCCGGTCGATGAACCCTTCCTTCTCGAGTTCGCGCACCACACTGTCGTCGATCAAGCTGTCCACTGTTACTTTGCTTCCCGGCGTCTGTTTCAAGGCGTCGTCGAGCTGGATTTTCATGCCCTCGCGGCTCGTGTACGGCACACGCTCCAGAATTTTTGCGGTGGACTCGTAGGAGCTGTCGAGATACGCCTTGTTCGCGCCGCGGAGATACTTGGCAACGACTTTTTGCGTGCCTTCTTTATTGGTCTTGAAATAGTGCGATGCTTCGATCAGCGACATCATGACTCGGCGCACCACCGAACGATTTTTAGCCAGGTAGCTTTTCGTCGTCACCGCGCAGATAAACGGCAAGGGGTAAGGCGTTTTGAGGTCCGCCATATTCGCCAGAATCCGATGCGGCAGCCCGCCCGGGATGAGATGGACATTTCCCGGTGGTGAGGGAAATCCGGCGATCAAGCCACGGCTAAAACCCGCGGCGCGCTCCGAGGCGCCGCCGACTTGCAGGATCTTCACATCATCCATGGGCCGCAAACCCAAGCCTTTTAATAATTCCCTTGCAGCCACGTCGGAGACGCTGCCGAAGCGGCTGATGCCGATCGACTTTCCTTTCAAGTCTTCAGCAGTTTTGATGCTGTCGAGAACCACCAACTCATAGGCCAAAACATTGATCGGGCAGCCTGCGCTTACGGTCTCCGCGCCGCGCACGTTGGCGTTGGCGACGCCGCTCCCCGCCGCGTTACCGACTTGAATGTCCTGGGCGATGATCGCCGAAATGCCGATGGTGGTGCTGCCGATGTAAACCATCTCCACGTCGAGGCCGTTTTTCTTATAGAAACCCGCGTCCTGGGCGATGGTCCATATTTGGTTGATGGTATCCGTCGAACTATAGGCGATCTTGATCTTGTCCTGCGATCGCGCGCTGCCCGCCGAAATCATGATCAGCAAGACGGCAACGAGACCGAAGATTTTTCGCCGACTGTGATAGTTGTCCTTCATATTTCCCCCTGTTATTTCGCCGTTTCCCTCACGCCCAAAACCTTCCCCATTATTGCCGATTGCCATCCTGTAACGCCCGATAAACCTTCTCCGCCGTCACCGGCACGTCGAACAGACGTACGCCGCAGGCGTCATGAACTGCGTTGGCGATCGCCGCCGGCGGCGTCACGTTTGCGTGCTCGCCGATACCTTTGGCCTCGTAGGGCCCTGGGCCGTTCTTCCCTTTGACCAGCACTGTTTTGAATTTTGGAATATCGAGGATGTTGGGAATCTTATATTCACCCAAGTGGGTGGTCGTCACCTTGCCTTGGTCGTGCAGGAGCTCTTCCATCAGGCCGCTGCCGATCGCCATGATCGCTTCTCCGTCGATCTGTCCCTGATGCCCCAGTGGATTGATGATCGTGCCGACGTCGTGGGCGCTGACGAATTTAGTGAGCTTCACCCGGCCGGTTTCGCGATCGACCTCGACCTCGGCTACTTGGGCGATGAACGACGTCGACGAGCCCTTGCGCGGCACTTCGGTTTCGACACTGACGGCTATCGGCGCGTCCGTCGAATTCACCACCTCACTCAATGTCAACAAATTGCGTTTACTACCCTTGCTGGAAAACTGGCCCGAATTGTAAACCACCTGATCTTCCGCGCAGCCGAACAGCTGCGCCGCCTGCGCGGTGAGTTTTTTGCGCAATTCAGCCGACGCTTGAAACGCCGCCGCGCTGTTAATATTGGTCGAGCGGCTGCCGCCGAAACCGACATCGACGCTGTAGGAAACATCCGCGGTGTTGCCGATGCGGCAGCGCACTTGATCGTAGGGCACCTCCATCTCCGACGCGACCGTCTGGCAAAGTATCGTTTGCAATCCCGTTCCCTGATCGCCGGCAACGGTAAACACGGTCAAGCTGCCGTCGAGCTCGGCGGTAAGGTTGACCCACACTTTGCCCGCGCCGGTGCCGCGCTCGTACATCGCCACGCCGCGGCCGACGTTGGCGCGCTTGGGCGATTTCCAGCCAGCGGCGTCGAGGGCCGCTTGCAGGGTCTCTTTGGCTTTCACGCCGCTCCATGATTTGCCCAAGGCATTTTCTTCGCCTTCGCCGACCAGATTCATCATGCGAAACTTGGCCGGGTCCATTTTCAATTCCTTGGCGATCAGGTCCATATGCGACTCTGAAGCGAACGCGGCTTGGATCGCTCCTGGTGCACGCCAGAACCCGCAGGGCACCGTGTTGGTGTAAACTTGCAGCGCTTCCATATAACTGTTGTCGATCCTGTACGGCGTCGCCGAGCCGGCGCCGCCGATGCTCGCGCGCCCCGGCTTCATGCCAGCGTAGGCGCCCGTGCCGTGGATCGCTTGTAAGTAGCGCGCGGTCATCCGCCCGGCGCGCGTCACACCCGTTTTCACTTTAATCACCGTGTAGTGATCAGGGTTCATTGCCGTCAATTCCTCGCTGTGGGTTAGCACGATCTTCACCGGCCGCTTGGCCTGCTTGGCGAGAAAGTAACAAATCGGCAACTCGCCGGCACCGCTCTTGCCGCCGAAGTCAGCGCCGACATGGACCGCTTGCAAGCGAATCTGTTTCGGTGCAATACCCACCGCCTTGGCGAACTGGCCGCGCGAGCCGAACGGACCCTTGGTCGACGCCCAGGCGTTGACCGTTCCGTCGTTTTCGATCTTCACCAGAAACGACTGCGGTTCGAGATAGCCCTGGTGATGGATCGGCATGCGAAAGGTATGCTCCAAAACCAGATCGGCTGCGGCGAAGCCTTTTTCGATATCACCTTTGCCAAACGTCAATTTATTAACCACGTTGCCGCCCGCCGGCGCCATGATCTCTGCCGGCGCGCCGTCGTAAGCAGGCGCGTTGTCGTGCAGCACCGGCGCGCCCGGCTTCATCGCGTCGAGCACATCGAACACCGCCGGCAACTCTTCATATTCAACATCGATTAAATTAACCGCCTCTTCCGCGGCATCGGCGCTCTCCGCCGCCACCGCCGCGACTTTGTCGCCGATGTAGCGCACTTTGTCCCAGCACAAAACGGGAATGTCGCGAATGCTCTTGCCCTGGTAGTGCTCCGGCTCGTCTTTGCCGGTGACGATCGCCTCCACCCCCGCCACGTTCCACGCCTTTGAAGTATCGATGCTCTTGATCCGCGCATGGGGATAAGGACTGCGCAAGATTTTACCCCACAATGCGTCGGCGAAGTGCACATCCGCCCCATAAATCGCCTGGCCGCTGACTTTTTCCGCGCCCTCGACCCGACCCACGTTGATGCCGATAATTGAAGCTGTTTTTGCCATGAATGCCTCTCCTTCAGTTGCCTGATGCTTTTGTAAAGGCTAGCTTATCTGAATTCGTGAAACTCCCACACTCACCCCATTGCCGCGCTTGCAAACAGCGCGTGTACGGAATGCTGCACGCCATCTATGGCGCTTGCAGCGCCAACAAACAATTCCTTTGGCCCGCCCGACCGGAAGACTACGCAAACGCTGCGATTGGAGATAATCTAGAACGAATTCGCATCGCCCTCGGCGACCTGCGCGGCCATCGCGACTTCATCAAGAGCGCACAGATGCCTCCCTGCGACTACTTCATTTCAGACCCGCCTTTTATCGTAGAATTCGATGAGAACCAACACTTTTCCCAGCCACGTCTGACCACCCTCAGCAACTATTCGGAAAACAGCCCCATCGGCTTCTCAAAGTCGCGCTGGCAAAAACTCTGCCGCCAACTTGATGCCAGAGACGATCAGCCCTTCGACCGCGACGAACGGCGCGCCTGGTATGACACGCTGCGCGATTTGCTGCCGACGATGCACGGATTCAAACCAACCGTGCGCCTCTACGCTAAAGAAGTCGAATGGTGCGCCTTCACCGTTACCGAGACCGGTATCGCGCAGTTTCGCGCTCAATTGAGCGACCGGTTGCCAGGGAAATAGCGTAAACGACCCCGCCATCATATGCCGGCGAAGACTTTTCCCAGCTGATTCGTATTATCGGATAACGGAGGTTTTTAACCCCGTTTTGGCAGTTGGGAGAAGATAATTGTATGATCGAGCTGCTCCATTTCAATTTTGCCCTCGTCGAATCGCTGTTATGCCGGTCGCTTGGCCCGATAAAGAGGATAATGAACTGCTCGCCCTGGTTCGGGACGGCAGCCATCCAGCCTTTGGAGCGTTGGTCGAACGCCACGAAGATCGCTATTACCGGCTTGCCTTTCGTTACCTGCAAAACCGCGCCGCTGCCGAAGATATCGTCCAGGACGCCTTTCTCAAACTTTGGGAAAACCCTGGCAGGTGGGAGCCCGACAAAAATTCTAAATTTACCACGTGGTTTTATCGCGTCGTGGTGAACCTATGTCTCGATTGGCAAAAGCGCAAAAGGCCGCTGGCATTAAACGAAGAAATGCCGCTGATCGACGACCGGGAGAGCGCCGATCAAATGATAGTGCGCCGCGAAGAACAGAGAATGCTGGAGCAGGCGATCGCCGCCCTGCCGGAGCGCCAGCGTACCGCCATCAATCTCTGTTTCAGCGAGGACTTGAGCAATCAGGATGCCGCCGACGCCATGGGCGTGCATTTGAAAGCATTGCAGTCGCTGATCATGCGCGCCAAGACCACATTGAAAGAACGTATGAAGAATATGCTGTGAGGTATTTATGACTGAGAACCAAGACGAAAAATTGGCACGGATGCTGCGTTCGCGCCGCATCGAACCGGCGAGCCATGATCTAGCGGCGCGGATCATTTTGCAGGCCCAGAGCCTGCCGCAATTGGAAAATACTTCGCTCTGGCATTCGGTGCGCCAATTGTTCGCCGAATTTCACTTGCCCAAACCCGGCTATGTGCTCGCCGGCGCCCTGATTTTGGGAATGCTGCTGGGCTTCAGCACCGCGCCGGAAAACGGCCAGCTCAGCGACCTCGGTTCGACGACCGCGCAAAGTTATATCGCCGGAGATGAAGGGTTCTTATGAGGCAGCAAACCAAACTCGTGTTTATCGCGTCGATTGTTGTCAATGTGCTTTTGCTCGGCTTCTTGGTCGGACAGTCGCCACGCCGTTTCGATCGCGGCGCCCTGCGCGAGCGGCGCATGGAAGAGGTAATCAAGGACCTTCCCGCAGCATCACAGACCCGCCTGCGCGAGAGATTTCAGCAACTGCGCGCCACCGCCGAGCCACTATTCGGTCAAATGCGCCAGGTCCAAGATGAGTCGGCGCGGCTCCTCGGCGTCGAGCCCTTCGACGAAGCCGCCTTCGACGGGCAGCAGGCCAGGATCAACAAAATGCGCGCCGACATGACAAAAAAGCTATCCGAAGTGGTCAAGAACGCCATCAAAGAGCTGACGCCAGAAGAACGGCGTCGCTTCGCCGACCTGCTGCGCCGCCCGCCACCGCCGGGTGAATCATAGAATTCCCGACAAAAACGCACTACTTCACGAGCGCCGGTCACTCCGCCGCATTTTTCGCCCGCCGCGAAGACTCCGGCAGGGTAGCTCGTATCAACAGGTAACAACGAAAGAGGGGAAGATTATATGAATTGGCTAGCCAAATCCCGGCGCAACAAGATCATCGCCGGATTCACCGTAGTCGCGCTCACCGCCGGCGGCTGGTACTGGTACGCCAGCACGGCGCAAAGCTCGCAAGGCGAGGTTGCACGACCGATCACCGTCACCCGCGGCAACATCGAAGAGGTGGTGACTTCGCAGGGCAAGCTCGAGGCTAAGCAATACGTTGACGTTGGCACCCAAGTGTCCGGACAGTTAAAGGCAATCCATGTCGACATCGGCGACCCGGTCAAGAAAGGCCAGCTGCTCGCCGAGATCGACCCGCGCGTTTATCAGGCCCAGGTCGAAGCAGGGGAAGCGAAGCAAAACAGCTTGCGCGCCCAGCTCAAGCAGCAGAAGGCCGAGGCGGTTCTGGCCGAACAGAATCTCAAACGCAATCAGAACCTGATCGCGGTGAACGCGGTCAGCCAGCAAGCTTTGCAAGAAACGGAATCTCAAGCCGCCGTCGCTCGAGCCCAGGTCGACTCGATCGTCGCACAGATCCAGGAAACCGAGTCCAATTTGAAAGCAAGCCGGACCAATCTCAGTTACACAAAAATTTACGCACCGATGGCGGGCACGGTGACAAGTTTGCCGACCAAGGAAGGGCAGACGTTGAACGCCAATCAAACCGCGCCGACGGTCTTGCAGATTGCCAATCTCGACATGATGACCGTGCGCGCACAGGTGGCCGAAGCGGACGTGAGCCGCGTCAAAGAAAACATGCCGGCCTATTTCACCACCCTCGGCAACAGTGACCGGCGTTGGCCGGGCAAGGTGCGGCAGATCCTGCCGACGCCACAGATCGTCAACGACGTGGTGCTCTACGATGTCTTGATCGACGTGAAAAACGAAGGCCGCCACCTTATGACCAGCATGACGACCCAGGTATTTTTTATCCTCGGCAAGGCTGACAACGCCTTGATCGTGCCGGCGGAAGTATTGACCCAGCGCGCGGCGAAAGCGGATAGCGACAAAGGCAAGGCTTATAGAGTTTCGCTCGTGACTCCGACCGGGCGCGAACCGCGCACTATTCACGTCGGCCTGCTGACGCGTACTCAAGCGGAAGTCACCGACGGTTTGACCGAGGGCGATCAGATCGCCACCAACCGCCCGGGCGGCGTTACCGGCAGTAATCAGAACGGCGGCGGCCAGCGAGGCAATTCACCGCGCCTCGGTCGAGGACCGCAGCTATGAACAAGACGATTCTCGAACTGAGCGACATTCATAAGCACTATAAAAACGGCGAGACCGTGGTGCGCGCCCTGGACGGCGTATCGGTAAAAATCCGCAGTGGCGAGTTTGTCGCAATCATGGGCCAAAGCGGCTCCGGCAAGTCGACGCTGATGAACATCCTCGGCTGCCTCGACCGGCCGACCGCCGGCAGCTACAAGGTGCTGGGCAGAGAAGCCGCCCATCTCGAACCAGACGAGCTCGCAACCCTGCGCCGCGAAACGTTCGGATTCGTGTTTCAAAAATACAACCTACTGGCAACCGCGACGGCGCGGGAAAACGTGGAGATTCCATCGGTCTACGCCGGCTTACCGAAGCAAAAGCGCAGCCGGCGGGCGATCGAACTACTCGAGCGGCTCGGCCTCGGCGATCGTACCGATCATCGTCCGTCGGAACTTTCCGGTGGACAGCAGCAGCGCGTCGCCATCGCCCGGGCGCTGGTCAATGATCCGCCAGTGATCCTCGCCGACGAGCCCACCGGTGCGCTCGACAGCAAGAGTGGCGACGAAGTGCTCGCCCTGCTCAGGAAGCTGCACACCGAGGGGTGCACGATCATTCTCATCACCCACGCAGAAAACATCGCGCAAAACGCCGAACGGATCGTGCGCCTGCAAGACGGCCGGGTCATCGAGGATACCGGCGCCGCCGCCGGCGACGGCGCTACAACCGACGACAGCGATCGCGAACTGAGCAACAGCGTCAGTTTAGCCGCCAGCGCGCAGGAGGCCCTGACCACCGCCTGGCGCTCGCTGCGGGTCAATCTGTTTCGCACCTCGCTGACCTTGCTCGGCATCATCATCGGCGTCGCCGCCGTGGTCGCGATGCTTGCCGTGGGCGAAGGCAGCCGCAAAAAAGTCCTCGATCGGATCAGCTCCTTCGGCACCAATTTGATGCTCATACGCCCCGGCGCCGCGGGTGTCCGTAATTCCGGCGACATTGCGACCCTGGTGCCGGAGGACGCCGAAGCGCTAAAAGCACTGCCAAATATCGAAATCTCGTTGCCAGAGCGCAACGGCCGCGCCACCGCGCGCTACGGCAACATCGACTATCAGACTTCCACCCAGGGCACCGGCGCTGAATTTCCTTTGGCGCGCGACTGGCCGGTGGCCGAAGGACAGTTTTTCAACAGCGACGATATGAAACGCTACGCCGCTGTCGCCGTCCTCGGTAAAACCGTCGCCAAGACGCTTTTCACAGACGGTCGCGATCCCGTTGGTAAATATATTTTGATGAAGAACGTGCCTTTTCTGGTAATCGGCATAATGAGTGAAAAAGGCGCCTCGCCTTTCGGTAGCGATCAGGACGACGTAATCTTCGTGCCGATCACCACCGGCCTGGTGCGCATCTTCGGCAAGAGCTATTTAAGCAGCATCACGGTCAAGGTCGCTGACACGACCGACATCGAGGGCACGCAGGCGAGCATCGAGGCGTTGCTTAAAGCGCGCCACCGAACCGAAGACTTCAGCGTGCGCAACATGGCTTCCTATCTCCAGGCTGCCATGGAAACCCAGGATACCTTCACATTGCTTTTGGGCACGGTGGCGGCGATCTCTCTGCTGGTCGGCGGCATCGGCGTGATGAACATCATGCTGGTGAGCGTCGTCGAGCGCACCCGCGAGATCGGCATTCGCATGGCCACCGGGGCGCGCATGCGCGACATCATGTTGCAGTTTAACATCGAAGCCGCGGTGGTATGCGCCGCCGGCGGTGTCTTGGGAATTCTCGTCGGCGTCGGCGCCGGCCTGGTACTGAGCTTCAGCGGTATGGCGGTGATTTTTTCCATTACACCGGCAGCACTCGCCTTCGCCTGCGCTTCCATTACGGGAGTAGTGTTCGGCTATCTGCCGGCGCGCCAAGCGGCACAGCTCGATCCGGTCATCGCGCTGGCATCGGAATGAGGTGGATCATGGGTAAGCAGCTATTAAACGGTACCGTCGTCCTCTCGCTGGCCTTGTCGGCTTGCAGCCTGGCGCCCAACTATCAGCGTCCCGAGCTGGCGATTCCCGCCGGTTGGAGCAGCGTTGCCGGAGTCGGCGTGAACGCGCAACCTGGCGCCACGGATTTCTGGCGAGAACTCGGCAGCGCAGATCTTGACCGCCTGGTGGAGATCGCCCTGGCGCAAAATCTCGATCTCGAAGCCGCGCTGCAGCGCATCGAACAGGCGCGCGCCCAGGCGAAAGTCGCCGCTTCACCACTCTATCCGACGATTAACGCCAGCGGCTCGGCGTCGCGCACCTACCAAGATCCGAAGGACACCAACGCCGTGCGCGGCGGCGGCAGTGTCAGCTACGAAGTCGATCTGTGGGGCAAAAATCGCAATGCCGCCAAATCGGCCGACTACCGCACCGAGGCGAGCCGCTTTGACCGCGAAGCGGTGCGCCTGGTGGTCACCGCCGATGTGACCAATTTTTACACGCAGATTTTGAGTCTCAACGATCGCATCCGCATCGCCGAGTTCAATCTCAAAAACGCCGCGGAGATTCTCCGTATCGTCGAGGCGCGTTTTGCCCAGGGCAGCGTCTCCGGCCTGGAGGTTTCCCAGCAACGCGTCGCCGTCAACGGCTTTCGCAGCGCCCTGGCGTCGCTGATCGAGCAGCAGACTACTGCCGCCAACGCCCTGGCGATTCTGCTCGGTCAGCCGCCGCAGAATCTGCCGGTGCCAAAGATTGAACTGGCGTCGGTCACCATGCCGCCGGTCAATCTAACACCGCCGGCGACGCTGCTGACAACGCGCCCGGACATCCAGAGCGCAGAAGCGGGCCTGCGCAGCGCCAATGCCGACATCGGCGCCGCGCGGGCAGCCTTTTTCCCCTCGCTCACGTTGGGGTTGGATAGCGCCGTCTCCGCCGGCA
>JBGTCC010000035.1:0-2657 GCA_041749055.1 Thermodesulfobacteriota bacterium
CATTCCCGCGCACGCGGGAATCCATTTTCATGCTCAGCGGAACAAATCTGGATTCCCGTTTTCACGGGAATGACAAATGAGAGTAACTTGACTTCGAGTCGACGCAATCGGAATCCTTCGGCTTCGAGCCAAGGGTTGTTCAATTAAAAAACGCGAAAGCGCGCACTTCGATGCTTTGCCGCGCCGGCGCGCCGGGCGGGGTGTTGGGGTCTTCGAAGGAGGTGTGCGGCGTGAAGCGGGCGCGGCCGTCGGTGTTAGAATCGTAAACTTTAAATACCAGCGCCTCGTCGCGGCGCATTTCGGGAAAGTAATGCCAACGATGGTTGGCGTGGTATTTTAATCGATAAGTCTGCCCGACGCGGTGCGGGTAGCGGCGCTCGGCGACGACCAGATCTGCCATCGCGACGCTCTTGGCGTCGGCCAGCGCGAGGGGATTGGACTGAATCGGTTGATTGATCGCGCGCCAAACCTGGATGATTGCGAAGCGGCGGGACAGTAAGTCCTCGGCTTCGTCCGGCAGGAACTCACGCACACGGTTGGGTCCCGACCATTCCGTATAGTCGTTATGCGCCGACATGACCGGTTCGCGGACCAGTTTCGCCTCGCGCTCGGTTTCGTCGCCGGAACGCAGCGTATGATCGAAGATCGCCACCCGCGACGCGCCCGATTGCTGTTTGATCAACTGCTCGACTTCCGGGTAGTAGACCGACTCCAATTGCGCACTGTCGAAGAAGTCGCCGACTTTGGTTTTATGCTCGACCAGGACGAAGCCGTTTTGCTCGAGTGAGAGCTCGCCGGCAAGCAAACGGCCATTGCGCACCGGCATCGGCATCAAGTCGTGGGTGCCGGTCTTGCGCCGCCGTATGTTATTGGGACCGAAGGTTTCGTTGACGAGTTTTTCACCCGTGTCGACGGTATAGGGGATGCCTACGGTCAGTTCTTGGATCATGACTGAAGCTCCTTCCTGGCTTGGTCTATCCTATCACAAACTTATTGTCTCAACCGCCCTTCGTTTTTCAACTCCTGCTGCGCTTGTTTGAGAATCCGATCGTTGACGACCCGGTCGAGGGTGAATTTTTTGTCGACCAAGCCGGTACGGTGGTCGTCGTCGAGCATGGTTTGAATGCCGTCCCAGGCCACCGACATATCGGCGGCGTAACCGGGGCTAAACAGATCGTAAGAACGCTGGACGATTTCCGGGTCGCCCTGCAAGCCGGCTGCGAAGCCGATCTTGATCGCTTCCTGTTTGTTGAACTTGGCGAATTGCATGCCGAGAATCAGCGCCTTTAAGAACCGCTTGGTCGTATCCGGGCTTTTCTCCAGCATCTCGCCGCGGCTGACGTAGACGCTCTGGGGCACGCGCAGGGCCTCATTGAAATTGGCGATCATGGCGAAGCCCTTGTCGAGCAGTTTGACGGTGTCTTCGGCGGAAAAGGGCGCGGCGGCGATCAGTCCTTTTTCCAACGCGCTGGCGCGCACCACGGTTTGACCGATCGAGCGCAAGGTAACGTCTTTATCGGGTTCGAGATTGTTGCGTTTGAGATAGAGCCTAACGGTGAAATCGGAAAAGGACCCAGCGCCAGTGATGCCGACAATCTTGCCGCGCAGGTCTTCGATCCGTTTGATGTCTTTGTTGCCGATGAGCGTGTAGTTGGTGTAGTTCGACGTCGAAGCGATGATGTTCATGTCAAGGCCGCGTGCTTTACTGCGGATCGCCGCCTGGGCGCCGCCGATGGTGGCGAAGTCGATGTTTCCCGACACCAGTGCCATGACTGCCGTTGGGCCGCCACTGACGAAGATTTGCTCTACGGTGAGACCCTGATCGCGGAAGTAGCCGCGGTGATTGGCGACGCGGAAAGGCAGCTGCGCATTCCACGCCAAGCTGACGAAGACGACACGGAGGTTTTTCTTTTCCTGGCCCCACGCGAGCTGGGCGGATAGGAGCGACAGTACCAATAGAACGGGTAGCATTCTGCAACAGCGAGAGTACATCGTTGCGCCCTGTGCTAGCGTTTGCGTTCTAACTCTTCTCTGACTTCGCCGGCAAGCCTCAAGGCCAGGAATTTCTCTGGCGCCACCTCTTCTTTAATTTTGAGCGGCGCTTTGACGTCGAACTCGATGACATTTTTGATCCCTTGCGCCGAAGGTACGCCAGGAATGCCGTCGGGCAAGGCTCGGACAAAGCGCCGGATGCCTTCGATGACGATGGGCCGGTTTGGGCTGCCCATGGGGATTTTTTTCATGGCGATGTCGGCGGCTTCTTCGGGACGCTCGCGGATGAACATGAGGGCGCGCATCATGGCGCGCAGCCAACGTTTGACGTCGCCCGGCCGCTCGGCGATTTTCTTGTCGCTCGCCATGAAACCTTGAAAAGGGTAGGGGAAAAGGTCGCCTAAAAAAGTCAGGGTGCGTAGCCCTTCCTTCTCTGCGATGAGCGCTTCGTCGCCGTTCACCGTCGCAGCGTGGATGGCGCCCGATTTCAGTCCCAAGATGGTCGTGGTGGTCGAGCGCGACGGCATGGCGACGCGGATCAGATCGCGCGGCGCGACGCCGTCCCGTTCGGCGTAGAGCGTAATCAGCGAATCCTGGGTGTCGCCCACTGTGCCGACGGCGACGCGTTTGCCTCTGAGATCGCGCGCGTTGGCGATCTCCGGCGT
>JBGTCC010000036.1:0-5602 GCA_041749055.1 Thermodesulfobacteriota bacterium
ACAAAGAGCACGAAGTTCGGAATCTTGTTCGTGTGCCTCCTTCGAAAATGCACGTGCAGCGATGATCTGCGCATCGATAACGACTCTCTATTCCGCCATACCGGCGCAGGCCGGTATCCATCCCCTCCCGCCCCTGGATGCCGGCCTGCGCCGGCATGACGAGTCTAAGGAATGAACCCTCGGGAGGGGGCTTCCGGTGTTTTCATGATCGGTAGACGAGCGCAAGCTCATGATTCACTTCGTGGTGAACAGTTCTGAGTCGAATGAAAGCCCAAACATCGGTGATAGCTGCTAAATCCACACAACTCTGGACGTCGACCTTCACGCTGCTCTGCGTCGTCCAGTTGTTGGGCTACGCGCAACAGGCGATGTTCAATCCGACAGTGCCGCTCTACATCACCCAATTGGGCGGTTCGCCCTTTGTGGTCGGGCTGACAATCTCCTCGTTTGCGGCGACTAGCGTGATCGCCCGACCCTTTATCGGCTACTGGTCCGATCGCTGGAGCGAGTGCGCCGTGCTGGCGTTCGGTCTGATCATGTTAGCGGCGAGCATGCTGCTGTGCTTTTCCGCCACAATCGGCGGCGCCCTGGTGGCGCCAAGTTGTCACCCTGTCTGAACGCGGGGTGTTATTGCCTGCGTCGCTTATGTTCTGCAATCAGCTGAGTTTCCCGGCGATCACCAGTTTCATCGTGCTTTACGCCCGCGAGATCGGTATCGGCGCCATCGGATCTTATTTCGTCGTCAGCGGCGTCACCAGCGTGCTCGCCCGCCCATTGCTCGACCGCGTCTCCGATCGCATCGGCATCGGCTATTCTCTATTCGCAACTTTCACCCTCCAGTCCCTAGCACTCATGTTATTAGTCACCGCCGCAAACCTGGCGACGATTTGGTGCGCGCGAGTGCTCTACATGCTCGGCATGGCGATCGGCGGTTCGGCAACGCTGATCATTGCGATGAAACGCGCCACGCCTGTGCGGCGCGGCCGGTTCATGGCGGCATTTTCGATCGCCTACCCGCTCGGCTACGGCGTCGGCGCGTTTATCACTGGGATTGCCGTCGAGATGATCGGATATTCCTGGACCTATCTGTTGCTCGCGGCGCTTGGCCTTTCCGGACTTGTGTTGACTCTGGTCAACTGGTCGGATCTGCAGTCGCACGGATTTAATTCAATACTCATTCCGCTCGCCGTCAAACCATGGGAAGCTAGATCAAGTCAAGATTGCCGAGCATTTCAAGGCTTGACCTACGGCGGGAGAATCAATGATCCATCCGCGGCCAAATGGCGCCGACGGCGCAGCCGTCGCCGCTCACTACGACGAGCTTGATCGGTTTTACCGAGCGGTGTGGGGAACCAATCTGCATCATGGGTACTGGCAGGGCGGCGGCGAGAGTACGGAAGACGCAATAGTAAACCTGAGCAGGCTCATCGCGACACTAGCGCAGATGACAACCGGCAGCCGAGTTTGCGACTTCGGCTGCGGCTACGGCGCCACCGCGGGGTTTTTCGCACAAGAATACGGCGCCAATGTTACCGGCATCACGATTTCGCGCCGCCAGTATGACATTGCCCAAGGCACGACCGGAAATAACCTCAGATTTATGCTGTGCGACGGCCTCGACAATAATCTATCGGAGCAGTCTTTCGATGCTCTGGTCGCCATCGAAAGCAGCGAGCACATCGGCGACAAGCCCGGGTTTTTTCAAGAAGCCCATCGGCTGCTGCGCCCTGAGGGTCGAGTGGTCGTCGCCGCGTGGCTCGCGCGCGAGCAAGCTACACCTTTCGAAGCCAGATTTTTGCTCGAACCCATCTGCGCAGAAGGCCGCATCCCCAACATGGCTACGCCTTCGGAGTATGTCGCTATGCTCAAAACCGCCGGGTTTCGTGAGCCAGAGTTCTCGGATCTGAGCCGCAACGTCCGCAAGACCTGGAGCATATGCGCCTACCGCTTGATAAAAACCATTGGATCCAATGCCGAACTCCGGCACGAGTGGTTCCGACGCGACTGGGACAATCGTGTGTTTGCGAAAACGGTCTTTCGCATTTGGCTCGCCTACCGAACCGGCAGCATGCGCTACGGGATTTTCTCCGCCACAAAATAATCCCCGACAGCGCCGCATTGCGGACGATTGTCCAGCGATAGCTATTCTCCGCGCCATGGGGCAATAACATTTTCGTTTGCAATCTCCCGATTCGATGGGAAATGGATAGCCATGAAATTCGGCATCTTTGATCTTCGGCGACAATCATCCGGAGCTTGGTCGCTCCAATCAGAAATATTACGAAGAAGTTCTGACCATGGCCGATTGGGCTGAAGAGTTGGGCTTCGACTCGTTCTGGTTGGGCGAGCATCATCTCTACTGGTACGACACCGCCGCCGCTCTATGCAGCCTGGGGCTGATCTTGACGCGGAGTCGATCGGCCAAGGTAAAATGAGTGTCGCGGCGACTTGTCGAGGTCATAGAGATGCGCTAAGCATAATCTCGCTCAAACAATCGCATCGGAACCAAAGGAGGCCACTATGATGAAGGCTATTTTTTTGGGATTTATGCTCTTAACGTCGTTCGCTTCCGCGTTGCTTTCGGCCCGCCCAGCGTGGTCGAAAAGCTACATCGCGTACATCTCGGACTCGACCAATTCGTCGGTGATCTTCTGGATCGCCAAAGAGGCGGGGATCTTCAAGAAACACGGCCTCGATCTCGACACTATTTATATCAACGGCAGTGTGCGAGGCATTCAAAGTTTGATCGCCGGCGATCTCAGCTACAGCGGCGCGGTGGGCACGGCGGTCATCAACGCCAAGCTCGCCGGCGCCGACATCGCGATCATCCAGAGCCAGATGAACACGCTGCCCTACTTCATCATCGGCAATGCCGACATTAAGTCGCCGGAAGGACTCAAGGGGCGCGCGGCGGCGGTGCATATCCCGGGCACCTCGGCGGATTTCGCCATGCGTCTGGCGCTCTCAAAAGTCGGCGTCAACTACAAGGACATCAAAGCGATCACCGTGGGCGGCGCGCCGGCCCGGCTCGCCGCCGTCACCCAAGGCCAGGCGGACTTCACCGTGGTCACTGACGGCGAGAAAATCCAAGGCGAAAAAATGGGCCTGAAACTGATCATCGACATGGCCAAACTGAACGTCCCATTTCAGTTTAACTGCACTGCGGCCACCCGAAAGAGAATCCGCGAGAATCCCGACGAAGTGCGCCGCGTGGTCTGGACCATGGCGGAGTCGATTCATTTTTTTAAAACCCGCAAAGAGGAATCGATCAAGATCATGCAGAAGTACACCCGCGGCCTAGCGCGCGACATACTGGAGGCCGCCCATGCGGCCAACTCCGCGCTGCTCGTCGAAGACACCTATCCGACCCTGGAGGGCTTGAAGCAAACGCTGGATGTCCAAGCCTTGACCGACCCGCGTGCCACGAAAGTCAAAGCCGAGGACATGGTGGAGATGCGCTTTGTAGAAGAAATGAAAAAAAGCGGTTTCGTCGACAAACTTTACGGCCGGCGCTAAGATTCACCGCGAGCCTAACTCGGAATTTCGGAGAGTGCTGCAACTGTGAAATTCGGGATCTTTATCTTCGGCGACAATCATCCTGAGCTTGGTCGCTCCAATCAGAAATATTACGAAGAAGTTTTGACCATGGCCGATTGGGCTGAAAAGTTGGGCTTCGACTCGTTCTGGTTGGGCGAGCATCATCTCTACTGGTACGGCACCTGCGTCTCACCGCCGATGCTCATCGCCGCGATCGGACAGCGGACCAAAAGAATCCGCCTGGGCCCGGCCATCGCCGTGCCGTCGTTTCACAATCCGCTCATTGTCGCCGAAGAGTACGCCCTCGCCGACAACCTGTGCAACGGCCGCTTGGAGTTCGCCCTCGGCAGCGGCTTCTCGCCAGTGGAGTTTCAACAGTTCGGCATGGGCATGGAGGAAGCCAAAGAAAAGTTTTGGGAAGGCACCGAGATCATACTCAAAGCCTGGCAAGGCGAGACATTTTCCTACCACGGCAAGCATTACAATTTTGACAACATCTCGCTCTACATGCAGCCGCTGCAAAAGCCCATGCCGCCGACCTGGCTCGCCGCCTCCAGCGACGAGACCTTGATCAAAGCCGGCCGGATCGGCCTACCGATGATGGGCATCCCGTTCGCGCGCTCGCACAATCTCGCCGACGTAAAGGCGAAACACGATCTCTACAACGGGGCGTTTGCCGAAGCGGGTCATAAGAACAAGCCGGAGATCATGGTCGCCATGCATTTTTATCTGCACCAGAACGAACAAGCCGCCGTCGACGGCGCCCGGCCTTATTTCGAGCGGGCAATCTCATTCCACAAAACCCACCGCCGCCCCGGCTCGAAGATTCCCCAGTTCGACAACATCAAGCAAGAATGCCTGGCTCTGTTCACGACGCCGGAAGATACCGTCGCCATCCTGCGCGAGTACGAAAAGACCGGCGTCACCCATGTCATCGGCATGGTCAACTTCGGCGGCGTGCCAATGGGCGACGTGCGGCGAACCCTGGAGCTAATGTCGAAGGAAGTCTTTGCCAAATTCAAATAAAGCTTCCTTCGAGCGTCCTCATCCCATCGCCCTGAAACGTTCGCCACCCATATCGAAAATCGCTTGCGTAACTGGTAAGTGATGGATGTCGCTTACGGCAGCGGCGGACAGTCGAGGTATGCGGATAGACAAACACTTTGTCGGCGGAATCATCAGCACGGCGATTTTATTGGCTGCGTTATCGTCGCTCCATGCCACCGAACCATCGCCGGCGGGCCTATGGAAAACCATCGATGATAGCTCCGGCTGCGCGAAGAATAAGCCATTGCTGTTTGTTTAAATTACCCGTTAGAACCGAAAAAGCAGGACATTGCTATGACCGAAGTCTATTTCCAGGACACCACGATCCGCGACGGCGCGCAGAGCCTTTGGGCCTACAACATCCGCACCGGGATGATCGCGCCGATCTGCGCCCAACTCGACGACGCCGGCTTCGAGGCCATCGAACTCGGCGGCCCCATCGAACTGCCCAAGTGCGTCAAAGAGCTGCGCGAAGATCCCTGGGAGCGCTACCGATTGATTATTCCGAAATTCAAACGCACGCCGCTCCGGTTGGTGCATGGCTCACGCAGCGGCTTCGCCATTTATCCCGATGCGCTGCACCAACTCTTCGATACCTGCATGGCCAATGTCGGCGTCAGCGAAGTGCGCATCTCCGATTCATGGAACGATGCTACGGACTGGGCCTGGCGCGTCAAACAAGCCAAGAACGCCGGCCTGAAACCGATTATCAATTTGATCTATACCGTGTCGCCGCGCCACACCGACGAATATTACGCCGCGAAAATCCGCCAGGCGATCGCTCTCGATATTTACCGCGTCATATTCAAAGATCCCGGCGGCATCTTGACTCCTGAACGCACCAAGACCGTCGTTCCGGCGGTCTTGAAGGCGGCGGGCAACACGACGCTGGAACTGCACACTCATTGTACGACGGGACTCGGCACCCTGTGCTGCTTAGAGGCGATCAAAGCCGGCATGGTGCACATCAACACGGCGATTCCACCGCTCGCCGACGGCTCGGGAAATCCATCCTTGT
>JBGTCC010000037.1:0-5760 GCA_041749055.1 Thermodesulfobacteriota bacterium
CGATCAACGGCCACGCCGTCGGCGGCGGCTTGGAAATCGCCATGGCCTGCGATATCCGCATCGCCAAAAAAGAAGGCGGCAAAGTTGGTTTGGCGGAAATCAATTTGGGCGTCATGCCCGGCATGGGCGGCACCCAGCGTCTACCTCGCTTGGTCGGCAAAGCCCGCGCCATGGAGCTCTGCTTCACCGGCAAAACCATCGCCTTCGAAGAAGCTCTCGAAATGGGTTTGGTCCATTACGTCTACGAAAAAGAGGGTTTCTTGGATCAAGTCATGGACTACGCCAAACAGTTCGTCGTGCCCAACAAGAGCAGTTTAGCGGTCGGCAAAGTCAAACGCGCCATCACCACCGGCCTCGAACTTTCTCTGCCCGACGGCTTGGCCTTCGAGCGCGAGCTCCTGGCGCAGACCTTCGGCAGCGAAGACGGCCAGGAAGGCGTCAAAGCCTATCTGGAAAAACGCACTGCGAAATTCACCGGCAAATAAGCGGCTCTCTTTCTCCGTTCGAACGTTTTGAAACTGCTCGAACGGTTTGAACGGCTTGAACTTTAATTCATTCATGGAGGTTTTCTAATGGCCAAGATGTTTATCGGCGGCGAGTCCGTCGATTCGGTAACTAAGAACACTAGCGAGGTACGCAATCCCGCCACCGGCGCGACGGTCGACACGGTGCCCCAGGGCAACGACAAGGACGTCCAGCAAGCGATCTCGGCCGCGGAAGACGCTTTTAAAATCTGGTCCGATGTCTCCCCCGAAGATCGCGGCAATGCCCTGATGAACGCCGGCGAGCTGATCAAGAAAAATACCGCGGAAATCGCCCAGCTGCTTACCCAAGAACAAGGCAAGACCCTGTTCGAAGCGGGCTTGGAGATTCATCATCTGGTTCATGGGCTGGAATTCTACGCCGGCCTCGCATCCAAAGTGCGCGGCTCCCATGTGCCGCTGCCGCAGAAAAACGCCTACGGCATGGTGGTGCGCCAACCGATCGGCGTGTGCGGCGGCATCGTGCCGTGGAATTTTCCGCTGACTTTAATGGGAACGAAATTAGGCCCCGCGTTGGCCGCTGGCAACACGATCATCATCAAGCCGGCCAGCACCACGCCGTTGGCGACGATCAAAGTCATCGAACTCATCGCCCAGGCGACCTTCGGCGAAGGCAAAGCGCAAAAACAATTGCCCAAAGGCACGGTGAATATTGTCACCGGCCCCGGCGGCAGCGTCGGCGAAGAACTCCTGCGCAACCCACGCGTGCGCCGCATCGCCTTCACCGGTTCGACGCCCATCGGCCGCCATGTCATGGAAGTGGCCGGGCGCGAAATCAAGCGCGTGACTTTGGAATTGGGCGGCAGCGATCCGATGATCGTCATGGAAGACAGCAATGTCGACTTGGCCGTGAAGATGGCCGATGTCGGCCGCTATTTTAACTGCGGTCAAATGTGCTTGGGCGTAAAGCGTCTGTTCCTCCAGGAGTCCATCGCCGACAATTTCATCGGCGCCCTGGTTGAGATTCTCAAGAAGAAAACGGTCGGCAACGGCATGAGCAAGGAAACCCGCATGGGGCCGATCCATGTCGGCGCCCAGCGCCAGGAAGTCGAAGAACAAGTCGAAGACGCCAAAGCCCGCGGCGGCAAGGTGCTGTTCGGCGGTGAGCGCCCCAAGGGCGGCGATTTCGACCAGGGCTTTTACTATTTGCCGACGCTCATGACCAACGTGCCGGAGGACTCGCGCTTGACCAAGGAAGAAGTCTTCGGTCCGGCGCTGCCAGTCTACACGTTCAAGACTCTCGACGAAGCGCTGGAGAAAGCCAACGCGTCGGAGTTCGGCCTGGGCTCATCGATCTGGACGCGCAATCTCTTGCATGCCAACAAAGCCATCGACAAGCTCCAAGCCGGCAATGTCTGGGTGAATTCGCTGCACTACGGCTACGACGAACTGCCCTTCGGCGGCGTAAAATCCAGCGGCGTCGGCCGCGAGCACGGCCCCGAAGCGCTCGACTATTACCTCGAGCCCAAGGGCGTGGTCGTCGTCAACATCTGACGGAACGATTGGAGTGATGGTGTATTGGAGTGTTGGGTTGATCCCCTCCCCCCATTACTCCATCACTCCAATATTCCAACACTCCGTTCCCATTCGGGTTGACAAGTTGCTCACGCTTCAACTAGGTTAACGATACTCTAGCCCAGCAAAGGAGCCTGCTATGTTCGCACAATTAAGACACATGGCCATCGTCACCAGCAACGCCAATCATGAAGGCGATTTCTACCATGATATTTTCGGCATGAAGCGCTCGACCCTGGCGCGCGCCGGCGGCGCCGTGGTCGTAGCCGACGGCTATGTTGGATTAAATCTCAATCCACGCGCGCCGGGACGGCAGGCGGGCTTCGATCATTTCGGCTTTGAGGTCCAAGACGTCGAAGTGGTGTTTGGCCGCTTGAAAGAAAAATATCCCAAGATCCAAGTGCTCCATCGGCCGAGCAACCGCCCCTTCGCCGGCATCAGCATGCACGATCCCAACGGCAACGTCTTCGATCTGTCGCAAGCGAACATGGAAAACCGCCGAGACCTGTATACCGATAAAGTTGAAGAGCGCAAACGGCGCGTCGGCCACATCGGCCTGCGCTGCGTCGACCCGGATCTGTGCGGTGAATTCTACCGCGACGTCTTCGAGCTGACCGAGCTTGAAAAACCCAACGGCGATGCCAATCACTACCTTTCCGACGGCAAGGTGACGTTAGCGGTGATGCCTTGGAAGATTTCCGATTTCGCCGGTTCCGGCATCGAGCGTCCAGCCCTTGATCACATCGGCTTCAAGGTCGAAAGCCTCGCCGCGTTCAAAGCCGACGTTGAGAAACATGCCCATCAATACACCGTGGAGGAAAACCGCCCCGAGAAAAACCCGGAGCGCGAAGTGCGGCAGAAATTGCTCGCCACTTGCTGCTTCGGCCAATATCAAATGTCCGATCCCGACGGCGTGCTGATCGACGTGTCGGAATAGTCTCAAGTGAATTTTGTCAGAACTAAAGGGCGGCCGTTGACTTGACGGCTGCCCTTTTTTATTGGCGGGGTGTCATTTCGATCTCGCGGTTCAGCTAAACGCTTAGTCATGGCCGGAATCGTCACCGCCGTCAGCCGTAGCGCGACGCATACCTTTGGCAAGCAAGTGCAAAATAACATCCGTTTGCTCGCCGGTCTCGGTGTCGAGGGCGACGCGCATCTGGGCGCGACTGTCCAACACCGCTCGCGGGTGGCCAGCGATCCGAGCCAACCCAATTTGCGCCAGGTGCATCTGATTCACTCAGAGTTGCATGACGAACTGAACGCCTCGGGATTTTCCGTATTGGCGGGACAGATGGGTGAAAACATCACCACACGCGGCATCAATCTTCTCGCCCTGCCGGTGGGTACAGTTCTCTCCATAGGTAGTGAAGCGGTGATCGAAATCACCGGACTGCGCAACCCGTGTTATCAATTGGACGATTTCCAGCCGGGACTGATGGCGGCTGTGATCGCGCGCGACCCTCGTGGCAGAATAATCCGCAAGTCGGGGATCATGGGCATCATCCGCGCGGGAGGTGAGATCCGTCCTGGCGACAAAATCGATGTCGACTTGCCACCGCTGCCGTACCGAGAGCTCGACCGCGTGTAGCCTTGTCGAATTGCACAATGAAGCGGCCGAATACCTGGATAACTCTTTTGCTCGCAGCTCTCACCAGCGCGGCGATTTGGGCGCTGACGCCGGTGCTGACGAACCACCGCGAACCCTGGGACACCGCAGGCAGTTTTTATCTCGTTGCGCTTGGCATCGCTGGCGCGATCGCCGGCGCTGTCGCACCCAGGCCGCTGTGGGCGCATTATGTCGGCGCCTTCGCCGGACAGCTCGGCTACGAACTGATCTTTCTCCGCGTCGGCCCGCTGGTCTTGATCGGCGCTATGTTCTTATTGATCTATTGCGCGATCTTTACCGTCGCGGCGGCGCTGGCAGCTTTCGTTCGTCGCCGTGTTGCCAAAAGATTTGGCCCATTGAGTTGACCGACCCGCCGCTAATGATTCAAGATTGCATTAACAATCCATGACCGCCTCGAACCAAGACGAACACTTCCTCTGCCTCCGGGCTTCGCCGGCAAAGATGGACCATTATTGGGCCGAGGGCTGGCGTCATTTCGGCGTGATATTCGTCCGCTACCGCACATCTTCCCATGGCGGAAAACCGTACACAGTGCTGCCATTACGCGTCGATTTGGCGCGCTTTCATTTAAGCCGCAGCCAAAAGCGCGTGCTGGCGAAGAATCGCGACATCGAAGTGATCGTCCGCCCCTCCTTCATTAACACCGAGAAACAAAAGCTTTTTGACATACACCGGGTCCGCTTCGACGACAATGTGCCCGACTCACTATTCAACTTCCTCTCGCCCAACCCGGCGGAAATTCCTTGCCCCAATCTGGAGCTGTGCATTTATCTCCACGGCCGGCTGCTCGGTGTCACGTTCCTGGACATCGGCGAGCGCGCCACCTCGGCGATCTACGCGATCTTCGATCCCGCCGAGGCCAAGCGCAGCTTGGGCATCCTGATGATTTTGCATTCCATCGCCTGGAGCCGCGAGCGCGGCTGCCGCTACTACTATCCCGGCTACGCCTACCGCGAACCCTTCTCATACGACTATAAAAAGCGCCTCACCGGACTAGAGTATTTGGATTGGACGGCGGGGTGGCAGCCTTACACCGACGCCGACTGCGCACGCTGACAATGTTACCAATCGAATTTAGCGCGCTGGCAGCGCACCCCCCTCGGCGTATTGTTTGTAAAGCGCTATGGTCTCCGCATCGCGCGGCAAATCTTTCACCACCTTCTGCACTTCTTCTCCCGTCAGCGGCGACGGCTCGCGCCCCATCAGCTTTTTGAACTCCTGCTGGAATTCGGGATCTTTGAAAGTCCGCGCCATCGCGTCGCGCAGGATCTTCACCAGTTCCGCCGGCGTACCCGGCGCCAGATGATGCGGCCAGCGCGGCACCTGAAAGGCGCGAAACAAGTCGATCACTTTGCGCTCGCGGTCGTTCTTGGCGAAACTGTCGAGGTCGGGCAGTCCCGGCAGGCGCGAGTCGAAGCGGCCCTTGGGATTGGAGATCGTCGCATGGATATAAACCTGGTCGCGCTGATCTTTGAGAACGCTATCGATATTTCCCGAAGTGCGTCCGTCCAGTTCGCCGTTGGCGAGCGCGATGTCCATCTCCGGATCGTTGAAGCCGACCACGAAGCGCGGCTCTTTCAAGTCCAACAGATGCGCGAACATTCGGCCGGTGATGTAGACCGAGTGGCCCACCGAGTGGGCGCCGACGCGAAATCCGCGCACATTGCGAACTTTGTCGAGGGTATCGAAATTGCCGACCTTGCGGCTAAAGAACACGTAGGGATTGCCGGTTTCCGTCGAGCCGATGTAAGGAAACTTTTCGATATCGTAGTTGCTGCCGGATAGGCCCAGTATCGGTCCCGAAATCATGTTTCCCGCCGAAGCGATCTTCAGTCCGTCAGGTTTCGCGGTATAAAAATAATTCGCCGCCTTGCGCCCCGAGGCGCCGTCCATAAATTCCATGACGATGTTCGGGTTACCCGGAATATACTTTTTCAAATAGGGTATCAGCGCGCGTGACTGAAACTCCCCCGAACCGCCGGCGCCGCCGCCGCGCACGATGGCGATCGTCTTGCCGGCGTAATACGGCGTCTGAGCGGCGCTTTGGCTCGCCGCCAGCAACAACCCAATGACCAA
>JBGTCC010000038.1:0-8874 GCA_041749055.1 Thermodesulfobacteriota bacterium
GTGGTGAGCGATGAATTTGCCAGACGCTATGTCCCAAATGCGGCCGGTTAGCGGATGATTGCGGCCGTAATGAGATTGCCAGGAGATAACCGAGCACGCCGACAGCAATGCCATCAACACGAACCAGAAGAAATAGCGCCAATTCGAGTTTGCGGTCAACGTTCCAGATAATCTCACTCGCATGGTTTAGACACTAACATAGGCGCCCGCCATGACCAAAATCTCAATCACCGCATCTGCTCAAAGCAGTGGTCAGGTCTTGCAGGCGACAAAGCTCAACGCAGGAGTCAGGTCATGCGGTGCAAGAAACTGTCTGCGCCGGCTTGCCGGATCCGATCAGCGCATTGCGCCGATGTGCCAAAAGCATAGTGCGGGATGAGCCGGTTTAAGGACGTACCCGAAGATTTACTAAGAGAGAAGCGATAGCGCGCCCATACAGATCAGCACGATAGGCGATCTTGATGCGCTCTGGGGGACCTTCACAAACCGGCCACAAACCCACAATGCCATGACAAAGTGCAATAGTCAGGTACTCATTCGAACTCCTGATTTAACAAGTCAACTCAGCCGCTGATTGCACTGGCTATGGCGATATCGGCGTTGCTGACGAATCTTCAAACAATTTGTTTGGAAACGGATCCCGGAAGAGGCGGAGGAGAAAGTCGCAGGCAATTTTAATCAGGGTCTTCTCCTTATCGAGTGGATATTTTTCACAAGATTTCAGATCGGCTCAAGCATGCAAGTGAGAATCTTCAGACTCAAGTATTCCTCGTCGTGTAGGCCATAGCTGCCATACCTGTCTCTCTCCTGCTCCATCACTCTCGATCGTGCCACGATGATTCTCACTTTTCCCAATTGCGCAGATCTCTGCTGCTGCAAGTGCATAAACCCGCGCGCCGATAAATATCTCTTCAATGTCGATCTGCTCAGAGCGGATCGCATGTTTTTTGCCGCCGAGACCAAACTTGAGCGTCGGAATGCCCATTTCGTTATAGATATTCGTATCGGTCCAGATGCTCGCGCGAAATGGATTGGGCGCCGGCGGCTCGTTGCCCGCGGCGGTTATGAAAGCCTGCTTGACGACTTCGATAATCGGTTCGACGCCCTTGGCCTCGTAGCCCATGAGCGACGCGTACATTTCCATATCGCACTTGATGCCGGTTATTTGCAACGCTTCTTTCAACTCTCGCTGGACTTGGACTGGACGCACTTCCGGCGGTGTGCGCACGTCGACGTAGATGGAGCAAACCCCTGGGAAATAGTTGGGCCGAAACGGCGCACCGCCTTGGATCGCGCCGATATTAACTTTGGGCAGAAGCGGGCCGATGGCGGACTGATAGATGCAGCGCTTCTCGAAATCGGCGGCCCAATCGTCGATCGCCGCAATAACTTTCATCATCTGCAAGACCGCATTATTTTCTTGCGGTGGCTCTTGTTCCCGCGTCATACCCCAGGCGGCGTGGGGGTTACCGAATGTGTTGATGCGGAACTGGGCCACGCCGTTTTGCGCCCAAACGATGGAATGACCCGAACGATCGGCATCTCGGGCTTCTTGCCGAAACTATCATCGGAGGCACCGAATCCGGCCATGGACAGGCGCGTGGCGTCACCGAAGCAGGCGAGCTTTTGTAGGCCCGCCTTCTCGGCCACGGTTTGCCAAGGCACCAAAATTACCGCGGCGTCGACGAGCCCATTGTGCTGCGCCTGGATGCTGGTGTTGTGATCGCCGGTAACGACCGGGGAGACATTCTTGTCTGGGTCCAAACCGTTCTGCGTCAAGAACGGTGGAGGCCCAAGTTATTCTGGCAAATTGTAATGCGAGCGACGCCCCGCAATCGTTCGCTCACACATCACACCAAGTCGCGAAAAACTAGCACGCTTCTCCGGGAATCCATTCACAAGTTCACTTTGGAAGCCTCGCGACTGCACCAGACAGTCGTTCTGAAAGCCGACCCGGTAGCGAATCTGAGAATACATTCGCAAGCGATTTGTAATACCAGAGCGTGCCATCTTTGCCGCCGTTAAATCGGTCGAAGAGAACATCGCCGAGTTTCTGATAATCGTACAGGATGGCTTCTGCGTTATGGGTCTTGTCCGCGAGAGAAACAAGCAAGGAGTTAGGTGACTTGTGAGGCAGGGCGGTTATATAGGCTTGCTTGCGTTCACGCCAGGGTGGTTTCGGTTCTACCCAAGCATCTGTGCAGTCCGACACGATAACCGCAACCTTATCGCCAAAGGCTGCCCGGATCTCCGCCAACGTCGCTTCTCCGCCCTGGTCTTCTGCGGCGTCGTGCAGCAATCCGGCAATAGCTTGATCCTCGTCGCCACCATGTTCAATGACGAGGGCCGAAACCGTCATCAGATGTGAGATATAGGGTATTGGTGTTCCCTTACGGCTTTGAGCACGATGCAGCCTATGGGCGAAATTGAAGGCATCATCGAATCTTTGTGTCAGCATTTTTTACCTCCGTTCCAATACATTTCGCGCCCGAGTAGTCGATGCCGATGTATCGTTCAAATGCGGCCAACGCTATATTACTCACGATTGCCAAAAACGCCACTACGAATAGAGCGATCAATGAGCGAAAACGCCCTTCTTCCGGCGTTGCGCCTTTGGGTTTCACCAAAGAAACGATGACCGTCCAGGGTTGTCGTAGCATAGCCCCAACACTGCTATATGAACAAGGTTGGAAGCATGAGCCATCGAGCGCCAACACGTCCAGGCTGAACGCAACGCCGTGAGCGCGGCGGACAACTTCGCAGAACATCTGCCGGAGCGGCGCAAGATGATTATTTGGACGGAGAGAAACCGGCGCTGAAGTGAAACCGCTGTTTAACGATGCAGCGCTGCGCTCTGTGGGCGATGATTCGAGCAACCTAGCGCGGCTTGGAACTGCAAGGATTTTTTTTCAACTTCTCGACCACTAGATCGGGCAGCATTGCGGAGTTATGCTTAAGGCATGATCATTGAAGTGTCGTGGAAAATCCCAGAGTCGATACCTACCGTGCTGGGTCAGCCGCATTCCGGATTAATTTACTACGAAGTGGAAGCGACGCCGGCCAAGGATACGGTCGTCGCGCATCTCCAAACATTCATTCGCCACCTGGACCCGTTTTCGGTTCGGATCGAGAAATCAGACTTAACCGGGGATGACCTGATGTCGAGAGGCATGGCGTTTTACCGCAATGCGTTCTAATACCCCAGCGTCAGGCCGCATGCCTCTCGCTATGCCTTCCCGAGGCCATGTAAGCGCGAGCGGCCCACCTATTCTCGCGGCACTGCGGCGCATGGGTTACACGAAGGAAGAAATGTCCGGCCACGGCTTCCGCAGTTGGCTTCGACGCTGTTGCAGAGCACGGCTGGAGTCACCAAGTGATAAAGCGCCAACGCGCTTACGCGGAGCGCAACGCCGTGAGCGCAGCCTACAACTTCGCGGAGCATCGGCCGGAGCGGGGCAAGATCATGCAGGCTTGGGCCGATTATCTGGACGGACTGAAAACAGGGGCGGAATTGAAACCGCTGTTCACGAAGGTGTAACGCTAATTGGCCCATTCTGTCGGTAGCGATGCGGGGCTGATGCAAAGAGACATTGCAGCTTTTCGTTGCGACAATCAGGGTCCGCCCAAACCGTCCACTGTGCTCTCGACGATCTTTTGATGCGTGGACAAAGTCTCCCAGAGATACGATTAATGAGTTTCGTCATCAAGGGCTTGGTCTATACATTGCGCGCGAAATTGTCGCAGCGCATTCGGGCAAAATAAATGTGACTTCGACAGCAGAGAATGGGACGACATTCTCCCTCTATCTGCCGCGGACACTTTGAATTCTCTTTAAAGGACAGCTTGTTTTGTGTAACCTCGGCGCTCTTGCCCGAGAAGATGGCGTGGGACGCTTGACAGCTTCAACCCTGAGATTCGAATTTCGCTGGGAATCATACCGGTGCGTATATTCACAAAGATCGCAACTTACGCGCTCTCACGTACATGCTTGTAATTGCGGTTATCCAGCCATAATAGAAACAATCGTGGAAACCAAGGTGGACAGACAAATTACAATCTCGTACTCTTCATGAGTTCTTTCGCTATTTTATCAAACGAGGAGTATACGAAAGTCCTGCCGGGGCGGCGACGGCGTTAGCTTACAGGCCACGAGCGCTAAAAAATCACTCGACGAGCGAGAAATTTTCAAACTGACCGTCACAGCGTGTATTGCGATATGGCTCACACCGAATCACTACGAGTACTTGGACAGTGGCTGGAAGCGGCCAAAATTCCTGCTTTCGAACTGGAAGAGGACGGTCTAAATTACATCGTAAAAAGTAAGTCGCTTCCTCAGACTGACGAGTGGGTTTTGCGCCATACAGTTATTCGTAAGGGTTCTCCCGACCAAACCCCTCATCAATCAACGGTGCCGTCAGTGCCAACCGTAACGTCGGTACGTTTCAGTCGAGCTGATATTTTTCGGCTTGATGACGAGGCGCGGCTGCAAAGGGGAAGAAATTCCCCCCAACCGAACGCATTTAGAAGGTTGTCGCAACAATTGCGTACGCTCGGCGGTCATCTTGATCGAATGAACGCAAGTGCTTTTCAGATTTGCTGGGAGTGTGATTCAGTTGCGGTGTTTTTCCGACGCCTCGACGGTCAACGTGATTCGATAACGTATACCCCTAATAATCTAGAGCGAATGAGTTCGTCATCAAGATTTAGACGTTCTATCACCGGCTTTCGGAAGCCGTCTAATCTACGGAATCGCTAATTGGCTGCCAGTAATATTCTATTCGGCCTCCTGCCGTGTGCGCAGCGCGCTCAACCTAATAGGTGTGAGCTGCCAGCACACGGCTTTCCGTCTGT
Organism: Thermodesulfobacteriota bacterium; assembly: GCA_041749055.1. Taxonomy (GTDB): domain Bacteria; phylum Desulfobacterota; class Binatia; order UBA9968; family UBA9968; genus DP-20. The sequence continues at coordinate 4,852 of JBGTCC010000038.1, forward strand.
GCAGCTGTGACGGCGAGAAAATGATGTGGGCCTACTCACCGTGGAGCTGGCGCGCCGCTTGTTCGCGCCAACCGCATGCCTTCCAGCTTTGGCGGGCCGCCCACTTTCCTCGGCTCATGCACAGCCGGAAGCAAGGGTCACGTAAGAGGATTTTCGCCGTAGGACGGGCTTTCCTTCGCCTCCCAATTTCATCACGACACAGGGCACTCATCCAATGGAGCTAGAGGGACTTGGTCATGGAAGGAATGGCTAGAGGAGGAGGATCGGGTAGGCTCTCACAATCAGGGCTTGTTGCTGGAAGCGGTTCTCTAAATCTATACGGTATCTGCGCCACCAGACCTCTTCGAGGGTTTCGACCATAATCTCGTAGATGACCAAGTCATCCCGGACGATTTGCCTGCTTTCCTGCCATAGCCCATGCACCGGTACTCGGGTGTAGGCGGTTATTCCACCAAACCGGTTCACGAGCTCGTTGCGTACTTCCGTGTAAATATTTGCATCGAATTGCATCCCCGAATTGTTGTAAAGAGGAAGCAACAATTGAACTAAGTGCATAATATTGCACACCGCCTTTAAGTGATTTCAAAACACCCTGTCCAGCGTTTTGTCGAAAATAGGGAGTAGCGCCACTCCGCCCATATCAACGCGCTCGGTCTGATTTTATCCGTCGGTGCAGATCGGCGTTCTTCTTGAGGGCTTTTCACGGCGTATTCCAAGCTATAATGCCGCGCTCTTCGCGCGCACAAGCTTTGGTTTGTCGACCGCCGGCCGCTGTTTTGTTTGCTGAATTCGACGGTCTGTGGGATTGCCGCGGATTTTCGATTTTCACCGGTCTCCTGCGGGTTGCCGAACGATACAGCGCTTCGATAATGCGCACGTCCGCGATTCCCTCGTTCCCCGAGGGTTCCGGAGTCCGGTTGTTAAGAATACAGTTGGAGAAATACTCCAACTCGGGCGCAAACTGATCACGCTTGCGAAAGGTTTGCTTGCGGCTCTTACCCTTGACGGCGACATAGAGATCGATCGGATAGACGTATTCGTAAGCATGATCGAGCCGCACATGACCTTTCGTGCCCACGATACGATAGCTGGCGACGTCGGCTGCCCCGAAACTTGAGGTAAACTCCGCCAATCGACCGTCCGGAAAGCGCAGGAGCGCCCCGGTCATTTCGTCGATTTCCTTAAACCGTTCGTCCTTCTTGCCCGTGCTGGTGAAAGCAATAACCTCTGTGGGCTCTGCGCCGAAAAGATAGCGCGCAGCATTGATGCAATAAATGCCAATATCGTAGAGCGTCCCGCCGCCTTTTTCTTTATCCGTGCGAATATTGTCTGGCCGCACCTGCATAGAAAATGACGACGTGAAGAAGCGCGGATCACCGAGTTTTCCCGAGCGCACAATTCGTACGGCCGTCATGTTCGCTGCTTCAAAATGAAGTCGATAGGCGATCATCAATTTGACACCGGCACGTTCCGCGGCTCGAATCATCGCCCGGCAGTCTTTCTCGGTGACCGCCATGGGCTTTTCGCACAAAACGTGAATGCCTGCCCGTGCCGCCTCAATAGTGTATGCCGCATGGAGATGATTGGGTAAAGCAATATAAACCGCATCGACCATGCCGCTGCGTAGGCAATCACCATATTCCCGGTAAGAATATAGATGATCGATGTGATAACGTCGCCCGAGGGCCTCTAGTTTTTGCGGATCATCGGATACCAAGGCCGCCAGTTGAGAATTTGCCCGCGCATGGGCGAACGCCGGAAGCACAGCGACCTGTGCGATATGTCCCAATCCGACCACCGCGTAACGGATCTGCCGACGATGTCTGGAATTAGTCATTTTCGCGTTTTCCCCACTTATCAAAACAGGCATTGAAACAAGCCAGAATGAGATAGCACCGGATCCCGTCGATCGTACAGGTGTAAATCTATGCGCATCCATTTTCAGATTAGCAAATCTTTTTTACCAATCTATATGCAATCTCTAATTGAAGTACCGGACCACAATAATTGGACGATTGGCGGTTGATTCCTTATTGCGCCCAGGAAATGAAGCGCGGGTCAAAGGGAATCATTGAAGTACATGGAAGAGCCGAACCGCGCCAAGCGCCTGGCGAGCTGGAACAAACTGGCGCAGGAATTTTTTATCGACGACGTGGCCAGCCAACGACCGGAACTTCGTCTGGCGCGACAAAGTCAAGAACTGGGAGCGCGGTCCGGGACAGGAATACACTCACGCCACAGGCGGCCTCTGGCGAACTTGGCTGGAGCAGTAACGTCATGAAAGATGCCCCGCCGTCATAGCGGGACCTCTCCGCGCACTGCAAAATCTTTGCTCCCCCTTTCTGCGCGGTACTCTCATCCAGTTCGGCGAGACTGTGACGAGCGCCTAAGGCACGCAGCCGTGCAGCCAGAACTTCGCGGCAAAAAACCTTCCCAGCTTCAAGGTGTATACGTCGTGCGGACGCGCGGCACAGCGACATCATTTGATTGCCAGCGCAGCCCATGCAATCGGGCCAGCGGATGTTGCTAAATTGAGGAGAGCGGTAAGCGCGCGAGGCGGTGGGGCAGAGAGCAAAATAAATAGTTGACCGTTGCGGATGGTGGTTTATTTCCCAAGAATGACCAGCGCCAAGCCGATTGCGCTTGGCATTTTTTATCCACGAAAACTCAGCGTAAACAGCCGTGCCGCAGGGGAACTTTTCGCTGACGCCGTCGACGATCGCGCCTGCAGTTTCGCGTCTCTCGCTGTGGCAGGGGTTCGTTGCCGGCGATCTTATTGAACAGCGCGATGACATCGGCGTCGCGCGGAATGTCCTTGATCGCTTTTTCCTGGGCTTCCGGCAACAGCGGAGTGGCGTCGTCGGCGGAGAGCCGTTTGAAATCCTTCAAGAAGGTCGGATCGCGGAAAGTCTTGCGCATCGCCTCGCGCCAGTGCGCCACCGCGTCGGCGGGTGTCCCCGGCGGTAAAATATAAGGCGAGCCGACTAGGCGGAAGGTGCGGAACATGGTCATGATCTTGCGCTCGCGCTCGCTCTTGGCGAAACTTTCCAACTCAGGCAGTTTGCTAAATAGGGCGTGAGGGTGGCGATCGTCCTTGGGTATCTGAATGATCGCATGAAAATTGAGGTAACGTTTCTCGATCTGCTCGGCGTTGCGTTGCAGAATCGTGTCAGGAATGTTGGCGCGGGCATCGAGTTCGCCGCGGTCCATGGCGAGGTCGAGCTCAGGTCCCGAATAGCCGGTGATGAACTTCGGCTCTTTGAGTCCGAGTATCCAGGAAAATAGCCGGCCATTAATATAAATGTCGTGGCCGACGGTTTGCGCGCCGACGCGGAGACCGGGATGGGCGCGGAGTTTATCCAAGCTATCGAGCCCTAGTCTTGCCACCGAGCCGAAAACATATTGCGCCGTGCTGTTGGCGGCGCCGAGATAAATCAGTTTATCGATATCGTACTCCACACCAGTTGACCCAAGCACGGCGTTAGCGACCAGGCCCGAACCGACGTTGCCCAACGTGAGCCCGTCGGGCTTGGCGTTGCGCGCGACAAAGTTTGTCGCCTTACGGCCGCCGCCGCCGGGCATGAACTGGGTGACGATGGTCGGCTCGCCGGGAAGGTACTTTTTTAGAAATGGGATTGCCGCCTGCGCGCGCAGGGCACCGGTGCCGCCCGGTTCGCGCCCTTGTATCAGCAAGATGGTCTTACCTTGGAAGTAGGGCGTGGATTGGCCGAAAAGTTCCCCGCTGCCAAGTGAGACAAACAGCATGACGACTACGGCTAACCAGATCATTTGTTTCATGGTGTCCTCTGGGAAATTGACGTTGTAGTTGTCTACCATGCAGATCGGCGAATTCAAGTTAGATTTGTCGCGATGACCAAGCTACCAACTGGGTTTGGTGAAGCGCGAAATCGCCCGTCGGTCGCGCTTGGTCGGCCGCCCCGGCGCGGCGATTTGCGGCGGCCGCTCGAGTCGCATCTGCGCCACGGCGGTTTGGCGTTGACGCAAACTCTCCTCGGTCTCGTC
>JBGTCC010000039.1:0-3089 GCA_041749055.1 Thermodesulfobacteriota bacterium
GCCATCTCGATCGCGTCGAGCCCCATAAGTTTCGCATCTCCTGGGGTAAAGAAGAAGTCCATCTCGATTACCAATCGCCTGATGGCATCCGCATTGAGGAAGTCCTCAGCATCGCAAAGCTCCACGAACTGACCAGGAGCAGCCGCTACCGCCGGACGGCGCGCAAGTAGGACCGCCTCCATTCACGCCAGATTCCCTGATTGACATTGCGCGCGCTTCAAACGTAAAACGGACACGAATAAGAGATTCGTCATTGCGGGGGGCGTTGCCTATGGGTTTGGTAAAGACTCGATTGCTCGGCTTTGGCGTCTTATGGCTGTGGCTCTCGTCTCCGGCGGTATTCGCCAATCCCTTATCCCCCGGCGAATCAGCAACGTTCACCGCTGGTGCTCAAAGCCCATGGTATCTTCTGGGCCGGCGGCCGGATCGTCAATCGAACCCAATCGGGCAGTCAGAATGTCGGCGATCTCAAGAACGTTCCTTACAACCAACAGCAGTCGCTCGTCGGCCAAGCCTATGTCGAATATTTCATTCCGGAGAAATTACGTAACGGCAAGGCCACCTTGCCGATCGTCATGGTGCCGGGCGGCGCTCTGATCGGCGTGCATTTTCTCACCACGCCGGATGGGCGCGAAGGGTGGGCGCATTATTTTCTGCGCCGCGGTTTTCCGGTTTATATCGTCGATGTGCCGGGGCGCGGCCGCGCCGGCTTCATGCCGGACCCGTTCAACGACGTCAAAGCCGGCGTCGCGCCGCCGAACAATCAGCCGACGATAAGAGTTTGGGATAGCTCGGCGTGGTTGGAATGGAACACCGGGCCGCTGCCGGCGCCGACACCGGCGCATGGCCTCAACGATCCCAACTGCATCGGTAACGATGCCCGCGATCCGCAAAATCCTCCGGTCTATTGCAACGGCAACTTGATGCCGGCGTTGGATAGCGAAGGCTACAGACATTGGCTCGGCGCCTTGGTTCCCGAGGGGCCGGTTCAGGGCGGCAGCGATCCTGGGCTCCTGGCGGTAATGAATAAAGTCGGCCCGGCGATTTGGCTCGGCCACTCGCAGGCGGGAACCATCGGCGGTCGCCTCAGCAATGCGAATCCCGAAGTCTTCAAGGCGGTCATCGGCATCGAGCCGGCGGGGGCGTGCAATGTGCCGCCCACGAGCGAGATCACAGGCCTCGCCAAAGTACCGCAATTCAGCATTCACGGCATCAACCAAGTCGGCCGGCCCGACACCGGCCCTTGCTTGGATACTTATGCGAAGATCAAAGCGGCCGGTGGCGATGCGACTTATTTATCTTTGCCCAAGCTGCCGAAAAGCCCCATCTATGATCGCATCCCGCAGGCTGGCATCTGGGGCAACGACCATATCATGATGTGGAACAGCAACAGCGATCAGATCGCCGATCTGATTCTCAAGTGGATTGAGAAACATATCGAGAAGAAAAAAGTGAAGACGCTTTGGTGAGCGGCGGAATCATATCTCCCTATCAATGTAAGTTGAGCTAGCTCGATTGCAGCTGGATTGACCATGGTCATGCCGGCGGAAGCCGGCATCCGGGGGGAGGGGGGATGGACCCCGGTTTTCACCGGGATGACGAAGGGCCGGATTGACGAAAGGGAAGCCTCCTTGATGTGGAAGTGGAACCGAGCTGCTTCAGTGACTTGATCGGCGGATAATTTTTCGCGGAGGAGAGCAATGTTTAATAATTTTCGGTCGACTATCCTAACCATCGGTTTGCTGATGATTTGGGCTACACCGTCGCACGCCAAGATCACCATCGCCTATATCTCCGACTCGCCGAGCTCATCGGTGCCCCAGTGGATCGCCAAAGAAACCGGCATATTCAAAAAGTATGGGCTGGACATTGATCTTGTCTTTATCGACGGCAGTACCCGCGGCATTCAAGCGCTCTTGGCCGGCGATCTCGGTTTCACCGAAGCGGTGGGGACCTCGGCGATCAACGGTAAAATTGCCGGCGGCAACATTGCGATTATCAATGGAGTCGTCAACACGCTGCCCTACTACATCATCGGCAATCCGGCGATCAAATCGCGCGACGATCTCAAGGGGCGCACCGCGGCGGTGCATATTCCTGGCACGGCGGCAGAGTTTGCCTTGCGGCTTGCGCTCAAGGGTATCAACTTGCCTTACAATCAGATCAAAGCGATCACCGTCGGCGGCGGGCCGGCGCGCATCGGCGCCTTGATCAACGGCCAGGCGGAATTTACCATCGTCAGCGACGCCGAGAGAATTCAAGGCGAACGGGTGGGTCAGAAAGTCATCATCGACATTGCCGAACTCAAAGTGCCGTTCCAATTTACCTGCACCGTCACTTCACTCAAAATGATTCGCGAGCAACCCAACACCGTGCGGCGCATGGTCGAAGCGATCGCGGCCGGGATTCATTTCTTTAAGAGTAACAAGGAAGAGACGATTAAGATTTTGAGTAAATACACTCGCGGCGCCGATCGCACGATCCTCGAAGGCGCCTACACGGCTTACAACAAACTATTCGTCGAAGACACCTATCCGACGATCGAAGGCTTGCGCAACACGCTGGAGATCCAGTCGTCCTGGGATCCCAAGGTCGCCAAGGCTAAAGCCGAGGATTTCGTCGACCTGCGTTTCGTCGATCAGATGCGCAGCAGCGGCTTTATCGATAAACTTTATGGGCGTAGATAGTCCGCCAGTGGACAAATTAGGATTCGGAGTTTTCACCAACAGCGGCAGTTGTTCATCAGCCGTGACCAGCGCCAATCGGGCGACGCGCTGGCCAAAGGCAAAGTCGCCGTCGCCCTGGGACTAAGTTTCCACACCCTCGAAGGTTTCATCGTCGCCAATCTGCCGGTGAAGGAGCTGCCGACGCCGAAGGAGGGCTTGCCGTCGAGCAACGGCTCCGGCGTCATCGGCGTGGTCAAAAACGCGCCCCATCACAATGCCGTTCGCCTGTTCGTCAACTGGCTGCTGTCCAAGGAAGGCCAGGAGCTATACGTGAAAGTCATGCACCAATCGACCCGCCGCCTCGATGTCGACACCAAATGGCTACACGAACATGGCGTGCGCGCCGCCAAGGACAACATGACG
>JBGTCC010000040.1:0-8449 GCA_041749055.1 Thermodesulfobacteriota bacterium
AACGCAATGCGGTAGGCTTTGTGGATGGCGTCGATCTTCGCTTTGTCAAAACCGCGCCGCTTCATCCCTTCGATGTTGAGGCCATGCAATCTGGCGCGGTCGCCGGTAGCGTTGCAAAAGGGCGGCACATCTTTGGAAACCATTGAGCCCGCGCCGAGAATCGCGCCGCGACCGATACGAACAAACTGATGGATTCCAACCAAACCGCCGACAATGACATTATCCTCGATCGTCACATGGCCGCCGAGAGTGGCGCCATTGGCGATGACATTACGATTGCCGACAATGCAATCATGGGCGATGTGGCAGTACATCATGAGCAGGTTATGATCCCCGACCCGGGTAATCATGCCGCCGCCTACCGTGCCGGGATTGAGCGACACGAACTCGCGAATCTGGTTGTGGTTGCCAATCACCAACTCGCTCGGTTCGCCTCGGTACTTTAAATCCTGGGGAATCGTCCCGACGGTGGCGAATGGGAAAATAACGTTACCCCGCCCAATCGTCGTTAAGCCGTCGATCACGGCGTGGGATTGAATCTTCGTCCCCTCGGCGATTTTGACATGAGCGCCAACCACGACATAGGGACCGATCTCAACATCGCCCGCCAGTTCAGCGTGCGGATCGACGACCGCGGTGGGATGAATCTTAGCCAATTGCGCCGAACCACCCTACGGCATAGCCACTTCCATGGCTGAGATCAGCGCTTGCGCCGCCACCTTGCCATCCACGCTGGCCATACCTTGCATTTTCCAGTAGGCGCCACGGCGCTTTTGACAGGTCAACTCGATCCGCAATTGATCGCCCGGCACCACCGGGCGCTTGAACTTCACCTGATCGAGGCCGGTCAGCATGAAAATCCGTTTATCGTCCATGCCGCCGCGGGTATTATGCGCGAAGATCGCGCCGACCTGCGCCATCGCCTCACAAATCAACACCCCCGGCATGACCGGATTTTCCGGGAAATGGCCCTGAAAAAAAGGTTCGTTGAAGGAAACGTTTTTGATGCCGACAATGCGCTCCGCGCCGTCGATTTCAATAATCCGGTCGACCAGGAGAAACGGATATCGATGCGGCAAATAGTTGAGTATTTCCTTGGCGTCCAATGTAGGCAATGGGGTTCCCTACCTTTTTAGCAGTTGGGAAATCTGCCGCTCCATGGCCCGAACCGAAGCCCATAGCTTGGGCAGTTGCGGCAACAGGGTCATGACTTTGAGCCACTCATGGTGCGGCGCCGCGGCGATGCCGCCGGATAAAATCACCCCAGGCGGCACCGACTTGGGAATGCCTGACTGCGGGCCGATCATCGCACCGTCGCCGATTTCCACATGATTGACGATGCCCACCTGGCCGGCGATGGTCACATGCTTACCGACCTTGGTGCTGCCGGCGATACCGGCCTGCGCCGCCACCACCGAATGTTCGCCGATAATAACGTTGTGGGCGATCTGCACGAGATTATCGATCTTAGCACCGCGCTGAATCACGGTCTGACCCAAAGTTGCGCGATCGATCGTGGTGTTTGCGCCAATCTCGACATCGTCCTCGATCACGACAATGCCCACTTGCGGAATCTTCACCCGACTTTCGCCCCGGCCGGCGTAGCCAAAGCCGTCGCTGCCAATAACCACCCCGGCGTGAAGTATCACCCGGTCGCCGATGCGGCAACCGTCTCTAACCGCGACGTTGGGATGAAGCACGCAGTCCGCACCGATCTCGACATCGGCACCGACAAAAACACCCGGATAGAGCACGGAATTGCCTCCGACTTTGGCGCGTGCGCCGACAAACGCATGAGGGAAAACCGTGACTCCCGCGCCGATGACAGACGATGGATCGATGCTCGACTGCGGACTACAAATTTGCGCCGGCGCTAGCGCCGGTGCAAACAGCTGAAGAATCTTGGCGAAGGCGATGTACGGATCCGCGGCTTCGAGAAACGACATCGGCGACCGTCCGGCAAGCGCGGCTGCTTTACCGATGCCAACGATCACCGCGCTGGCGCGGCAGCGATCCAAGTACTGAGCGTAGCGGGGGTTAGCTAGAAACGTAATCTCGCCGGCCGTTGCCTCGTCTATCGGTGCCACTCGGCGAATGGCCACATCACCATCGCCGACCACCTGACCACCGACTAAGGCCGCCAATGCGGTTAAACTTCTCTCCAGGGACACTTATTTTTTTGCCCGGCTATTGTAGCTCTGGATCACTTTGCTGGTGATGTCGACGCCTTGATCGGCGAAAAGAATCTGCGAACGATCGAGAATCAGGGTAAACTTTTCGGCTTTACCAAGCTCGTTGACCACCCCTTCGAGATCTTTGAGAATATCCTGCATCATCTCGCGTTCTTTCAACTGAAGTTCCTGCTGTAGATCGGTCATGGTGCGCTGCAACAAGACCGAGCGTTTCTGGAAATCGCTTTCGAGGTTGCGCCGCTCCTCATCTTTGAGCAATGGCCCTTTCTTATCGAGATCGCTACGCATACGCTCAAGCTCCTGACGCTCTTTAAGCGTATCCGCCTCGGCTTTTTTGACTTGTGTCTGCAAGCGATCGCCGGCACGCTTTCCCGCGGCCGACTCTGAGACAACTCGCCGTACGTCGATATAACCTATTTTCATCCGATCCTGCGCCCAGCCGGGCGCCCAAGATAGAACTACTAGTACCAGCACGAGCCAATATTTCACTCAAAACCTCCAGTCAAATTTTGTGATGGCGAAGAAGCAAACGGTTACGGCTGTGCGCCGACGGAGAAGCCGAGCACTGCGGTCTCGTCAACAGATTTCTTGATGATGGCAAAACCGAGATCCACGCGCAAAGGACCAAAAGGAGACATCCAACGGGCACCGACGCCAACGGAGCTCCGCAAGTCACCAAAATCGAACGAGTTGAAAGAATTGCCGGCATCAAAAAACGCCACACCGCGCAACCCGTATTGCTCCATGACGGGGAATGCGATCTCGGCGTTGAACACCGCTGCTTTGTCGCCGCCGACAACCTCAGTACCGGTACATTTCGTTACGCCATTCGTGGTCGTGCAACCGGAAGGCTCACGCGGCCCCAAACTTCTATCCTCGAACCCACGTACCGAATTAATACCGCCGAGGAAATAACGCTCAAACAAAGGCAAATCATTGCCGCCGGTGTTCCCAGCAAAGCCGAGACCGTAACCGAGCTGTCCGCCAAGTCCTAAGACGTAGGCGCCACCCCAACTCGGGTCCTTAAACAACTGGTAATACCAACGGGCAGTCAAATCGGTTTTCAGAAAGCGACTATCCCCACCCAGGCCTGCCATCGTCTGCGATAAAGCTACTTTCGCGCCCGTTGACGGAGCAAAGAAATGATCGCGGCTATCATAGGTTAGGCTCGGGGTTACACTACTGGTCAGAGTGACTCCCTGTTCATCCTTAATGGATGGAGAGGCGGTAGCCGATACCTGCGTAATATCATCTCGGGTGAAGGCATAAGACAAGCCACCGCGCATGAAATCCCAAAAGGTAATTTGCTGGTTTGCGCTAACGTCGGATCCCAACGCCGTGGCACTAGCTGACTTATTAAAAAATGGCCAGGAAAAATCCCTGAGTGGGTAGCTGCTATTGACGCCGAAGCCCAACTTCTTTTCGTCGAAATCGGTATACTCGCGGGTCGTGTTAAACGCGTCCAGCCCCAGCGATACTTTAGAATCTAAGAAATAGGGGTCAGTCACGTTGACGATGTAATCTTGCCGGTTCGAGCCAAGGCTAAAATTACCGCTCATGCTTTGGCCTCGTCCCATGAAGTTCTTTTCCGAGACATTGGCGTTGAATAAAAAACCATCGCCGCTGCTGTAACCCGCGCCGACCTGGAACGTCCCCGTCGGACCTTCCTTCACATCCACGACGAGATCCAGGGCATCCGGCTGATCGGTTTTTTTCGTGTTCAGCTGGACATCTTCAAAATAGCCGGTGCGCTGCAGCGCATTGCGGCTCTGGGTAAGCTTAAGGCTGGAATAGAGTTCCTGCTCATTGACTAGCAACTCCCGGCGCACCACTTTGTCGCGAGTCTTGGTGTTTCCCGCGACCAGCACCCGGTTGAAATATACCGGCGGCCCCTTGGCGATCACCAAGGCGACATTGACGACCTTCTTCGCTGGGTCGACCTGGGTAATCGGATCGACCTGCACGAACGCGAATCCCTTGTTAGCATAGGTCTCGTTTAGAGCCGTGATATCTTCACGCAAGCGACTACCGCGAAAGATTTGCCCGGTGGTAAGCTTAACCGATTTGAGCATTTTCTGACCGTCGTCGATCAACTCCCCGCCGATCTCCACTTTGCCGACGCGATATTGCGCGCCTTCATTGACACGGAAAATCACTTCGAGACCGTCGCGCGCTCTGACGATGACCGGTTCATCTATTTTGTTATCGACGTAGCCGTTATCGTTGAAATGATTCGACAGAATCGCCACGTCGTTGGCTAACATATCGCGATCGAGCACGCCGCGATTGGTGAAGTAAGAAAAAATCCACTCCTCTTTCGTGCCCAGCAAATCCTTGAGTTCGCCTTCGGAGAACGCTCGATTGCCTTCAAACGAAATGCGCTTGATCAGCAACCGATTACCTTCGTTGATCTCGAGCACCACCGCGACCTGGTTATTCGCTTCCGCCGACACCGCGAAGTCCACCGCGGCATTCACATAGCCCTGCTCAGTGTAAAGCTTGCGGACTTTTTCGACACCTTCCGATACTTTACTGCGGTCCAAAATCGTTCTCGGGGCCACCCCTAAAGCCGTCTCGATTTTGTCTCGCGACACCTGCGATTGGCCTTGGATGCGAACTTCTCGGACATAGGGTTTTTCTTTGACCACGTAGGTCAGAATATTATCCGTCGACAATTCGGCTTGGACATCGTCGAAAAAACCCATGCGAAAAATCGCTTTGACATCTTGTTCGATCGCGGCAGCGTTGAATGAATCGCCCGGCCGGCTCTTGACGTGCAAACGGATGCCGTCCTCCTCGACCCGGACATTGCCACCGATGCGCACGTCTTTGAGCCGGGTCCCCTCTTGGGCGAAACCAGCACTGACGCCTAAAAGAGCGGCGGCGACCGTTAGGAGGACAAAAAGGCTGCTGAGTAATTTGCTAGGCATCATGGATGGCTTGGATAATCGCTCTCCAAAGTTTCCAAAGATTCTATTTTATTAGCAAAACCAACCATTTTTGTAAAGGATTCGGGGCGGAAAACTAACTTGCGAGCAACTGACCGTCGCGCAGCTCGATCCGCCGGCCAATCCGAGCGGCGAACTCACGGTTATGAGTGGCGACGATCAGGGCGATTTTCTGGTCCTGATTGAGCTGAAATAACAGCTCTTGAACTTCTTCGCCAATGCGTAGGTCCAACGACCCCGTGGGTTCGTCGGCGAGCACCAAACTCGGCTGCAGAATCACCGCCCTGGCGACCGCGACCCGTTGCTGCTCACCGCCGGAAAGCTTTCCCGGCCGGTGGCTCATGCGGTCTTTTAGACCGACACTTTCCAACAGACGTTCTCCTTCGCTGCGCGCTTGTTGCGCATCCATACCTTGAATCAGGGCTGGAAACATGACGTTTTCAATAGCCGAGAAATCCGGCAACAAATAGTGAAATTGAAAAACAAAACCGATTTGGCGATTGCGGAACTGGCACAGCGAAGTCTCATCGTGCAACGGCAGTTCTTTGCCACGGAAAAGAATCTGCCCTGAAGTCGGCCGGTCGAGAGTGCCGAGAATATGCAGCAACGTGCTCTTACCGACCCCCGACTGTCCGACAACCGCGACGCGCTCGCCTTCGGCCAACTCGAAGTTGGCGCCGCGCAAGACATGAATCTCGGTGGCGCCCTCGGTGAACGACTTGCGCAAATCGCGCACGGCGAGCAGTTCACTCATAACGAATGATTTCCACTGGGTCGAGCTTGGCCGCCTGGCGCGCTGGATAGAGGCTCGCCAACACACAAACGACAAACGACGCCAAAGCCACCAGGAAAAAGTTGCTCCAATAAATTCGTACCGGCACCGTTTGGATCAGGAAGACGCCATCCGGCAATTGAAATTCATACTTGGAAATCAGGATACAGACCAAATAACCCAAGACCACACCGAGAATCGTCCCCACCACACCGATCAAACAGCCCTTCAGCAAAAAAATCGTGCGGATGCTCTTTTGGGTAGCGCCCATGGAACGGAGGATGGCGATATCCTTGCGCTTCTCCATGACCACCATGACCAGGGTTGAAACGATGTTGAACGCGCCGATCAAAACCATCAGCAGCAAGACCAGAAAATATACCGTCTTCTCCAATTTTAGCGCGGAAAACAGATTGGGCCATAAGCGGGTCCAATCCTCGGCGAAATAGGGAAACCCAAGCTGCCGCTGAATCCGGTCAGCGATTTCGCGGGAGCGGCTCACGTCGTCAACGCGCATCTCAATATTGGTCACGCTGTCGCCTAATTCAAAAAATTTCTGGGCATCGGTGAGGCTCATAAAAATCAAGGTCGAATCGATCTCACTCATGCCGCTCTTGAGAATGCCGCTGACGACAAAACGGCGCACTTTGGGAATAACCCCGATGGCGGTGGGACTGCCCAACGGCGACACCACCTGCACCGCGCTGCCGCGAAAGACACCCAACTGATTGGCGAGCCGTTCGCCGAGAATAATCCCCGGCAAATTTACGGTGCGCTCATCGACCTGGATCGGGTGCTGGCGCTTGAGACCGTCAAGGCTGCCGTCGCGCATGAAACTCTGGAGATTGACCACGCCATTGATGCGGTCGGGATCGACGCCGCGAACCACCACGCCGGTAACGCGCGGCCCCGCGGTCAGCATCACCTGGCCGTAAATCGTCGGTGACGCCGCCACGACACCCGGCTCCTTGGTCATTCGCTGCGCTAGTTTTTCATAATCCTTCATCGATTCCCCGGAGCGGACCAAGGCGATGTGAGCGTTGATACCGAGCAAGCGGTCGCGCAGGGTTTCTTCGAAGCCGGTCATCACCGACATGACGACATTCAGCGTCATCACGCCGATCATGACCCCGCAAATCGAGATCAGAGTGATCAGCGAGATAAACGTCTCGCGCCGGCGCGCCTGTAAATAGCGCAGGCCAATGAATAATTCGTAGCGCATCGGGTGGATCGACGTGAAGTTTAACGGTGCGGGCGCAATAGCGGAAAAAGAATGACATCTCTTATCGACGGAGAGTCGGTGAAAAACATCACCAGGCGATCGATGCCGATGCCTTCGCCGGCGGCCGGCGGCATACCGTATTCGAGGGCGCGAACGTAATCGTCATCGATGGGATTGGCTTCCTCGTCGCCGGCGGCGCGGGCTTGCATCTGTTCCAGAAAGCGCTGCCGCTGGTCGGCCGGATCGTTGAGCTCCGAGAAAGCATTGGCCAGCTCCCGGCCGCCGATATAAAGCTCGAAGCGGTCGACCATGGCCGGGTCGTAATCGTTCTTGCGCGCCAGCGGCGAGACTTCGATGGGAAACCCGGTTAAAATCGTCGGCTGAATCAATTTTGCTTCGGCGACTTCTTCAAATACCGCCACCAATAGCTTGCCGTAAGGCACATCGATATCGATCTTCAAACCGCGCTCTCTGGCGAAGGCTTGCAGGCGCTCAACGCTCGCCACGTCCTTCTCCTCCGCGCCGCCATGAAGCAGCAGCGCTTCACGGATGGTTAAACGCCGCCAGGGCCGGGTCAAGTCGATAGTGGCGCCGTTGTAGGGCAGCTGCAAACTGCCGGCGACATCTTGAGCGATGGCGCCAAACAACTCCTCGGTCAAATGGATAAGATCCTCGAAGGTCGCGTAGGCTTGATAGAACTCAATCATGGTGAATTCAGGATTATGCCGCACCGAAATCCCTTCGTTGCGAAAACTCCGGTTAAGTTCGAAGACCCGCTCGAAGCCGCCGACCAGCAGGCGCTTGAGAAACAGCTCCGGCGCGACCCGCAAATGCAACTCCAAGTCGAGGGCGTTGTGATGGGTGATGAATGGTTTAGCCGCGGCGCCGCCGGGAATTGATTGCATCATCGGCGTCTCGACTTCGAGAAAGTCGCGGTCTTCGAAAAAACGCCGGAGCAAGCGCACTATGCGCGAACGCTTTTCGAACACGTCACGGACCTCAGGGTTGACCATGAGGTCGACGTAACGCTGGCGGTAGCGCGCTTCGACATCGGCCAGACCATGCCACTTTTCCGGCAGCGGGCGAAGACACTTGGCGAGCAAGCGCAGGCTAGCGGCCTCGACGGTCAGCTCCTTGGTTTTGGTGCGAAATAGATGGCCGGAGACCCCGACCAGATCGCCAATATCGAAGGTTTGAAATAATCCATAGGCG
This sequence comes from Thermodesulfobacteriota bacterium, assembly GCA_041749055.1. Classification (GTDB taxonomy): domain Bacteria; phylum Desulfobacterota; class Binatia; order UBA9968; family UBA9968; genus DP-20. The sequence continues at coordinate 8,347 of JBGTCC010000040.1, forward strand.
TCATCGCCGATTTTATCTTTACGCGCGTAAACTTGCAGCCGGCCGCGCCGGTCCTGGATATGAAAGAAGGACGCCTTGCCCATGCGCCGGATCGCCATGATCC
>JBGTCC010000041.1:0-2413 GCA_041749055.1 Thermodesulfobacteriota bacterium
CTCCTTGTCGACTTTACCCCAGAGAGGCGGCAAATGAAATAATCCGACATTTGTCGTCTGCTGTCCTTTGCCTACCAAGCCCATTGGGCGTGCCGCTGGTTGAGAAAATGCCAAAATTTTGCCGGTGGTCGTAATGGTCAATGCCGTTCAAAGGGCATCGTTAACGTTCTCGCAGCCGCGCCGTCTAATTGGCCAAGGAGGATATCTCAAAATGACAAAAGCCAATCTATCATTATTTGCCGCGGGGATCGTATCCCTGCTGGCTTTCGCGACCCCCGACTTGGCGAGCGCCGATGCGCGCAGCCGGCAAAGGGACCTGGACCGGGCTGCGACACGAAGTCAAAGCTCCAGATTGAATGAATTACAGCGTGACCGTGCTGAGCTGCGCCGGGATCAAGCCGAGCTTGAGCGCGATCGCGCTGATTTGGCGCGGCTCCAGCGCAGCGGCGCGAGCCGCCAGGAAATCGAGCGTAAGCGTGAGGAGATTCGCCGCGATCTTAAAGAACTGGCTCAGGATCATCGTGAAGTCAGCGATAGTCTTGAGGCCTTGAGTGGCAATTCATACCGCGGGTCTGGTTGGGATACTAATGTTTGGCAACGTGACCGCTTGAGCCGTAATGACACCACTGATTGGGGCTGGGGCCGTCGGGACGATCGCGACCGCCGGGGCCGTAATGACACCAACGCTTGGGGCTGGGGGCGCCGGGACGATCGCAGCCGCGGCCGCGTTGCCGACCGGTGGGGTTGGGGCCACGGTCGAGACTGATCGGATATCTCCAGACGTCGCGATCGCAACCGGTAACAGAAGCTTTTCATTAGCGGGCGGACCTGCGGGTCCGCCCGCGTCTTGCCTAATTGACATATTGCGCGGGAGAGCCTTATAACCGAAGCATAAGTATTCTTTGGAGGCTCTAATTGATCATCGATTGCGATACCCACCTCATGCCGCGGGACGCCTTCAACGGCGTTGGCGGTGCTCTTGAAACCTTAAAACCGACGCTAAAGTTCGACGAGCATGAACTCTACTTTGACGTGGACTTTCCCGGCTATCCAAAGGAAGTTACGGGCACCAGCCCGCTGCCGGCGCCGGGATCGGGGGCGATGTTTCGCAGCCTTTGGGATCCCATCGCGCGGATGCAAGACTACGACGGCCGCCTCGGTATCGAGCAGCATGTCGTGCTGCCGCAGTTCTCCGGCTGGTGGTCCTACTTAATCGAACCCGACCTGGCCTGCCAGATGGCGCGCTCACACAACCAGTCTTTGCTGCGCTTGATGAGCGAATTTTCCGGCAAGATTCTCGGTGTGGCGTTGGTGCCGCTACAAGATGTGCCGGCAGCCATTCGCGAAATGGAGTGGGCGCAGGATCACGGCTTCTGCTCCGTGGTCCTCGATAAAGTTTATCCGGTAAAGGCTCATCCCTATGGCGAGCCGCTCGGCAGCCACCGCGAGCTTTGGCCGTTTTTTAAACGCGCCGAACAACTGTCGATGCCGATTTACTTGCACAACGTGCAACATGGGCACCGCATCAGTATTTTGCCGATTTTCCAGCGTGACGGGTTGTATAACTTTGCGCCCCAAGAAGGGCAGATGAGTTTGGTGTCGCTGATCACCAGCGGCTTGCTCGATGATTATCCCAGGTTGCAGTTTATTTTTACCGAAGCCGGCACTTCGTTCATCAAACCTTTGGTGCAATGGCTCGATAAAGTGCTTGACAGCCCGCCGGTGGACTATGACGACCAGGAAGATCCGCTCAACACCCGAGGTCCGTTGACCAAGGTCGGCGAGCGGCTGCGGCGCGCGCGAGCGATTAATTCCGCACAAGTATTTCTCGAAAAAAATCGCCAGCCGGCGAGTTACTATTTCAAAAATAATTTCTCGTTCACCATCGAGACCGAAGAGCCTGAGCTATCGGAAGCCATTGCATTTCTCGGCGCCGAGCGGTTTCTCTTCGCCACCGATTACCCCCACGACGATCCCGGCGGCAGGATGAAGTTCGAAGATGTCCGGCTCTTGCGCGACCACAAACAAATCGCCGAGGACGCCAAAGAGTTGATTCGCTGCAAGAACGCGCAGCGATTGTTTCATTTGCCGGTTTAAACCGATCCGGTAGAAAGGCTTTTATCCCAGTGCCAATTCCTGAACGCTACAATACCGGCTACAATATCGGCGTCGGTGGCGCGGTGGTGCGCGACGACAAACTACTGTTCGTGCGCCGGTCATCGCGCCATGGGCGAGGTAATTGGCAATTGCCCGGCGGTTTTATAGAACCCGACGAGACCATCGAACAGGCCGTGGTCCGTGAAGTTCAAGAAGAAGCGGGGGTGACGGCTGAAGTCGAAGCTATCCTGGGCTTGCGAAGCCGCTGCGATCCCGACAACGGCAATGGGGTTTACGTGATTCTGCTTTTGCGCTT
>JBGTCC010000042.1:0-12133 GCA_041749055.1 Thermodesulfobacteriota bacterium
AAGGTCGGCGATCAGCGAGTTCCTGGGCGGTTCGAAGAAGGCCGCGCCAAAGAGGACAAGATTAGCGCGGTCCAGTATGTGCGATTTCGCTTCGATGGGACGGCGCGCCAAGCTTTTCTCGCCGGTGCACCGGTGGAAATTGCCGTTGAGCATGTCAACTACCGCGCTAGTAAAGTTCTTAGCGCCGCGGCGCAGCAGTCGTTATCCCAGGATTTGGCAGAATAGTTATGGCGGCGACCGAGAAGCTGGCGCGAAACACCAGACAATTGGCGATGATCTGGCAGGCCATCGAGCATGATCAGTCCCATCCTACCGCCGATCAGGTCTATGACCGGGTGCGGCGCAAACTGCCGAAAATCAGTCTTGGTACCGTGTATCGCAACTTGCAGAAGCTGGTGGCGCTAGAAAAGCTGCAAGTTCTGATGCTCGGGCGGGCGCAACATTTCGATCCGCTGGTCAAGCGTCATCAGCATTTTATCTGCGAAGTTTGCGATCGGGTCTTCGACGTCCTCGTCGAAAGCCAACGGGAGGTCCGGCCGTCACTGCTTCCCGAAGAAGACTTCACCGTGACATCGCATCACTCCGCCTTCTACGGTATCTGCAGGAGCTGTTCTTCGTAGTATTCTTATTTCTTGTAAACAGGCTGCCGTGGCGATAAGGTTTTTCCATGGCGAGGTACCCGCGTAAGCGGTGCGGCAGCGAATCGACCGCGCTGGCCCTGGGGAGGAGAAATGAAACGACGGAGTTTTATTGGCGCCCTCACGAGCTTTCTGCTATTGCCTCTGCGTGAAATCGTCGAGGCGGTATGCAATCCGTCGGTGGTGCACTTCTTTCATCATGGACGCCAGCTGGTTCAAGCGCGCGGCAATAACGGCAAAAGCCTCGCACTGGGTTCTTATTTCCTCCAGTGGTACGGCCATTCGAGTTTTTTGATTCACTCCGGCAGCCAAACCAAAGTCGTCGCCGATCCCAATTTCAACGTCACCCCGGGGATTCAAGCCGACGCGGTGACCATCAGCAACGATCATTTCACTCATAACAACACCGGCGCGGTCACCGGCAATCCAGTGATTCTGCGCGGCATCACTTTTAAGCAGACCTGGCAGCCGATTCGCACAAGCGTGAAAGATATCACCATCGTCAACATCCCGAGCCAGCGCAGCGCCAACTGGGGCGCCATCGCTAATTCTATATTTGTCTATGAAATGGGCAGCTTATGCCTGGCCCACCTGGGCAACATCGGTCACTTGCTCAGTGACGAGCAGGTCAAGGTGCTGCAGCGCGTCGACGTCATGATGGTGCCCATCGATGCCATGACCAATCTGGGTTTCGAAGACGTCATCAAGGTGATCGACCAGGTGAAGCCGCCGATAGTAATTCCGATGCATTACGATATTGCGCGCCAGGCCGAGCTGTTTGCCGTCTTCGCCAAAGAGCACTACCCGGTCAAACGGTTCGCGGAGTCGCAACTTACTTTAAATCGTTCGATGCTGCCGAAAACGACCGAGGTATACGTGCTCGCCCACCCCCATTCCGCAGGTTTCGGCGACTGAAACATTCCCGTTCTTTTCCTTTTATGCGCCGCTCGCATAAAGCGCCGCGAATTTCGGTTGATGTTTGTCTCCTGTGGCTTATAATACCGAGAATTCGTTACAGGTGCTTTTTGGACGCTAAGACCACCACTTATTTTCGCCAGATGTTGAGAGAGCGCATGGAAGAGCTGCGCGCCGAGGCCGGCAAAACCGTCGGTACCATGGACGAAGAAGAAAACTTTCCCGATCCAACCGACCGGGCGTCAATGGAGTCCAACCGCAACTCGATGCTGCGCATGCGCGACCGCGAGCGCAAGCTGATTTTCAAGATTCAACAAGCCTTGGAGCGACTTGAAGCCGGCGCATACGGCGTCTGTGAAGAGTGTGGTGAAGAGATCGGCATCGCCCGGCTCAAAGCCCGCCCGGTGACGACGCTGTGCATCCAGTGCAAGTCCGACCAGGAAGTCGAAGAAAGAAAGGCTAAGCGGGTCCTCTGACCGGCAATTTCACTCCTATGAAACTTCGCAAGGCGGTTATTCCCGTGGCTGGGCTGGGCACGCGATTTTTGCCGGCAACCAAAACCGTGCCCAAGGAGCTGCTGCCGATCGTCGATATCCCGTCGATCCAATATGTCGTCCAGGAGGCGGTGGACGCCGGCATCGAGGAGATCATCTTCGTCACCGGCCGCGGCAAGGACAGCATCGAAGATCATTTTGACGAAGCGCCTGAATTGGAGCAGTTGCTCACCGAGCGCGGCAACCATGAGATGGCTCAGACTTTGCGCAAAATCGCCGAAATGACCGAAGTGGTTTCGGTGCGGCAGAAAAAGCCATTGGGTCTCGGTCACGCCGTGCTGTGCGCTCGCGATTTAGTCGGCGACGAGCCCTTTGCCGTCATGCTCGCCGATGACTTGATCGAGTCCGAAGTGCCGGGTATTCGCCAGTTGATCGATATTTTTGAAGAGACTGCCGAATCGGTCATTGCGCTGATGGAGGTGCCCCAATCGGAGGTGCATCAATACGGCGTGATTAAAGGACGGGAAATAAAGCAGCGGCTTTACCAGATCGAAGCGACCGTGGAAAAACCGCTGGCAAAGGATGCGCCGTCGCGCATGGCGATCATCGGCCGCTATGTGCTGCGGCCGGAGATCTTCCAGATTTTAAAAAACCTACCTCCAGGGCGGGGCGGCGAGATCCAGCTTACCGATGGTCTAGCGCAATTGGTTCGTGAACGGAAAATATTTGGCTGCGAGTTTGTCGGCGACCGTTACGATATTGGCGACAAATTCGGTTTTGTCCGGGCGACGGTGGCCTATGCGTTGAAAAGGCCAGACCTTAGAGATAAAGTGCTGCAGTATTTGAAATCCATCCCAAACTAGTGGGGCTGTAGCTCAGTTGGGAGAGCGCTAGATTCGCAATTTAGAGGTCGTGGGTTCGATTCCCATCAGCTCCACCAAATTCTTCTTTCAGCACCGCTACTATTCAAAGATCGGAAAGCGCTCCTCCTGCTAATCACGGACTGAATCCGCAAGGGTTAACCTACCTACAGCTGTCTCTTTGCCGCGCCAAAGTGGTTCGACCTTCGCCGCAGTCGGCTGTTTGCCGTGGCGATCGTGGCCCATCTCAAGTTTGGCCTCAGCGAGTCCGTGGTCAAATTCTTGTTGCTCGCGACTCAGCTGTTCTTCCCTGATCGGCAATTTTATATCTATTCCTAGATCCGGGAGACCCCCCAACCTTGGAACGCGCTACCGTTTGGATCTTAAGGATTTTCAACTGCTCCGCGGCAAACCGTATTGGTGCAAAGCATTTGAACAACAAGCATTTAGAATAAATCACCAACTTCGAAAAACGGTCTCCTAACTTCCGGATATAGGATCTTCGATTTTCCATGTCGTCCTGGCCATAGCCATGATGGTGCGGAGAAAAGACATTCGCCAGGGTGTGTTCGGGTTGTTCGCCCGCGGCGCGCCAGTCTTGGCGAAGCACTAGACTTGGATCGATTGGCATGTCAGCTTGCGCGTGAATAGGCATCGCTGCGCCGGCGTCTGTTAGTTGGCGGAGGTCTCAGGCATGGCAGTGAAACCGACTGGAATAATCCGACAGTTAGGCTGGCGCAAATTCTTTCAGCTGTTTACCCATCTGCCGAGCTTCGTGAAACTGTTCTCACGCTTGATTAAAGATCCAAGGGTTTCTGCTACCCCCAAATTAGTTGTCGCAGTCATCCTTGCCTATGTCATCTTGCCGACCGATCTGCTGCCGGATTTTCTTATCGGTGTCGGTCAACTGGACGATCTCGCGGTCATTCTCGGTGGCTTAAAATTATTTCTCCGGCTGTGTCCGAGCGAAGTCGTGCAGGAGCACCTCAAGGCGATTACCGCACGGGGTTAATCCCGCGCAGTAATTACTGCCGGACAATGTTGAAATTTGCGCTGGAAATCTAGTGCTTAGCCGCAGCGGCCTTTTCTTCCTTTATATTGTCGTGGATCAGCCGTGGGACGCCGCCGCAGTTGAAGCAGCGGGGCGGTTCATGCTTGGTTTCGCCGTCGGGGTAGCGCATGAAGCGTTTGTAGAAAGGCTTTTCGGTGCCGACAAAGTCGTCATAATAAAAAGCCAGCTTGCCGCACTCGCTACACTGTAGGTACTTCGCCATCTTTGATCCTCGTGAAATCTTAACTTCGCGGTCGGCAGAAGAATACTCACGAACTCCGCTAAGGTCAATGACAGGTGAAGGCGGCCGCCGCGGGGTTGAGAATTTGTCTGATTTGATGCATGGCTTACTATACACAAGCGACGCCGGCCTAGGTTCGGGGTGGCGCCTGTGTGATTTCAACCGTGCTACTCATCTACTAAGGGAGGATCGAAATCATGGCGATCAAGTTGTTTAACTCTCAAACTTCGATGTTTTGCGAAAAGGTTCGGGTGGTGTTTGCGATGAAGAAGGTGCCCTACGGGTCGTCGACGTGCGCGCCGACGAGCGCAAGTCCTTGCTCGAATACACCAATCAGCGCAAAGTGCCGACCCTCAACTACAACGGCGAATGTGTCATCGACTCGACGGTGATCTCAGCCCGGCTCGAGAAGGATCATCCGCAGAACAGCATTTATCCCGAAGGCGCCAATAACAAAGGGCTGTGCTTGGCGATCGAGGACTGGTCCGATGAAGTCTTGATCCACGCCAATCATGCTATGCGCCGGGCGGACAATCCGGAAGCCAAACAAAAAGCCGAGGCCGAGTGGGATAGCCACTTCAAAACCCTCGACCAGATGTATGCCGGCAAGAAATTCATTTTCGACAACAAGATGACCATTGCCGACATCTCGATCTTCTCGGAGCTGCATTATCTGTATACGGCGGTGAAATACGATGTCCCAGCGCAGTATAAAAACGTCCACGGGTTTCTGGAAAACATGCGTCAGACCTTGAAGCTTAAATCCTTGGCCGATAGCTTCGACGCGCCTTCGCTATAGGATCGCGCATGAAAACCGACGTGATCGTGCCACGCTTGGGTTCAAGCGATGAGAGCGACGAGGTGAGAATCCTGCGTTGGATCAAGACCCCGGGGGCAGCGGTCAAAAAGGGCGAAGCGTTGCTCGAAGTCGAAACCGACAAGGTCAACGTCGAGATCGAAGCACCGGCGGATGGCACGCTCGGTGAGCTAAGCGCTCAAGAGGGCGACTTCGTCAAATTCGGCGCCGCGGTAGCCGCTATCGATAAGTAACTGTGCGTGTGAAAAATCCCTCCCCGACTGGCGCTGGCGGACCCGCCGTCGCCAGCCGGGGAGGTACAAGCTAATTCATCGTCCAGTCCGGCTGTGACTGAAAATCATTTTGTTTGCTCCCCTCTCATTGATGCCCGGCGCTCATGTTCCGCAAGCGAAGCCGGTTACCTGCGCTTGGGTTGTGCTGGCGCGGTGTGAGCCACGCGGCAACGGAGTCTGATGGAGGCGCGCTTCGCACAACTCCTGACGCGCACTTGCGTTGTCGGTTGCCTGCTCGGTGTGGCGGGCACGGCTTACCTGTTGGCGGGCCTGGCCGGTTTGGTTCACAGTCCGGTGCTCAATCTCGCTATCGCCGCGGTTCTCGCGGTGGCGCTGCTGTTTTTCCTGTGGAACTTCTCGGCGGCCTTCGCTCAGACTAACTGGGTCGGACGCGCGCTCTGGCTGGCGATCCTAGCGATTTTGTTTGTCGAATGGCTACTCGGGTTTCTGCCGCCGACCAGCCGCGATGAGCTGACCCATCATCTGGCGATACCCAAGCTCTACGCCGATGCCGGGCGCATCGTCGAAGTGCCGATGGCGCCCTACGCCTATTACCCCATGCTAGTCGACATGCTCTACACGCCGTGGATTTATTGGGGGTATGACTTTGTCCCCAAGTGGATTCACGCGCTCTACGGCGCGCTCACCGGGTTGGTGATCTACGCCTATCTGGGCTGGCGCATGAACGGACTATACGGTTTGCTCGGCGCCTTGTTGTTTTTGTCGACGCCGGCGATCCTGCGCCTCAGTCACTGGGGCTATATCGATCTCGGCATTACGTTTTACACCACTGCGGCGCTGCTGCTGCTGCTGCGCTGGCGAGAAAATCGAAATGCCTTGGGGGCGCTGGCCTTGGCCGGGCTGTCGTTGGGATTCGCTCTGGCAACCAAGCCCAATGGTCTGGTGGCGGCGCTGATTATCGTTATGCTGTTTGCTTTGGTGCTGGCCAAACCGCCGCGGCAAAGCTTGTTCGCGTCGACGCAAGAAACCGCGCTATTCGGGGCCTTGACGCTACTGCCGTTCTTACCCTGGTTGCTCAAGAACTGGTGGCAAACCGGTAATCCGTTTTACCCGTTCTTCCCCGGCTTGTTCCGCGCGAAGGCCGCCGCCGTCGTGGACGCGGCTAGTTTCCCAGGCATCGGCATATTCGACAAGCGCGAGCTCTTGTACGGCGAAAACATCTGGCAGATCGTCGCGCTGCCGTTACGGTTGTTTTTTTCCGGCCAGGACGATAACCCGCAATACTTTGACGGCGTGTTGACGCCGCTGCTCATTTTACTGTTGCCCTGGGTCTTCACCGGCAAGTGGCCGGAGGACAAGAAATTGGTCGCCAGTTTTTCCCTGTTGTCGCTTCTCTACGCGGTCTTTTTAGTCGACCTGCGGGTGCGCTATGTGCTGTCGATCGTCCCGCCGCTGGCGATCTTAGCGGTTTACGGGGTGTTCAATATTTATGCCCGGATCAAGCGGCCGGCGATTTTATTTGCCGGCCTATCGCTGTTCGCGGTATGGCATGGCGCTTTTCTGTGGAAATATGTTGCGGCGGCGGCTCCGTGGCCTTATCTCATTGGCGCGGAGAGCCGCGATGGCTATCTCTCGCGAACGCTGCCGGAGTATCCGACGTTTCGCTATATCAACCGGGAAACGCCGGACCATGCGAAAATTTATCTTCTCTTTATCGGCCGGAGAGCGTATTATTGCCAGCGAAACTATTTCCACGACGGCGGTGAACTTCCCGGTTTTCTTTTGGGCGCGATTCGTAACGCTAAAGACCTTACGCAGTTGGAACAATCGTTCAGGGGCAAACAAATCACCCATCTCATGTTGCGCGAGGATCTCCTGACAGATTTTCTCAGTAACAATCTTAGCGCCGATCACGCCCGCCTATGGAATGACTTTGCGACGAGCCGGTTACGGCTCAACTTCCGTGAGCGTGGCTACGCAGTCTATCAATTGAATGGCTAACTCTGTCGAAACCTCAATCATCGTTCCCGTCTACAACGAAGCGGCGAATCTGAAAAAACTACTTGGCCAGATTCACGGACTCGGATTGACCGATAGCGAAATCGTCGTCGTCGACGATGGCTCCAACGACGGCAGCGCGGATATCGCCATGGCCGCCGGCGCCAACGTCGTGCGCCATCCCTACAACATTGGCAACGGCGCCGCGGTGAAAAGCGGCATGCGCGCGGCCAAAGGCAAGTTCATCGTGCTGATGGACGGCGATGGCCAGCACAAGCCCGAGGATATTCCCAAACTGTTGGCCGCCGCGGACATATTTCACATGGTGGTTGGCGCGCGCGCCAAGGGATCGAAGCTACGTGTGCACCGCAACTTGGCCAACATGGTCTACAATCTGCTGGCGTCCTATGTGACCCGATTCAGGGTCGAGGATCTGACTTCGGGGTTTCGTGTCATGCGCCGGCGCGACGCGCTGCGCTTCATCGATTTGTTGCCCAATACGTTCTCTTACCCGACGACTTTGACGTTGGCCTTTCTACGTTCCGGATTGACCGTCAAGTATGTGCCGATTCAGACCCTTTACCGCGCCGGCCAAAGCAAGATCAGCCTGGTGACCGACGGTATTCTATTCCTGCTGATCATCACCAAGATCGCCACGTTGTTCTCGCCGTTTCGGGTGTTCTTGCCGGTGAGTGTGTTTTTCTTTGTCGTCGGCCTGGGCAATTACATTTACACTTACGTCACGCAGAATCGATTCACCAACATGTCGGTGTTCGCCTTGAGCACGGCGGTGATTATTTTCATGTTGGGTTTGATTTCCGAACAGATCGCGCTCCTGCGCATGGAGCGCCAGGAGAGCGGGCGCCGGCACGACGATGGGTGATTGCCGATAGCGTGAATCCGCAACCAAAAACTCAAGATCCGCCGAACCTAGCGGCACTGCGCGATTTCTACGATCGGGTCTACTATGCCGACGCTAGCGCGAGGGGAGAAATTCCTGCGCATTACCGGCGGCTGGCCAAGAAGCTTAAACCCTGGAAAGACCAGCGGTTGCTCGATGTCGCATGCGGCACAGGTCAGTCTCTTGGCGCCGCTGCTGCGCTTGGCGCGGTTGCGGCCGGTATCGATATCTCCCAAAGAGCGCTCGAGCTTTGCCGCAAGACTCTACCTGACGCCGATCTGCATTGCGCTTCGGCCGAACAACTGCCATTTCGCGACCGGCAGTTTGACGTTGTTTCATGTCTGGGGGCCTTGGAACATTTCGTAGATCCGCAAGCGGCGCTGCGCGAGATGGTCCGCGTGGTGAAACCGGGCGGAGTATTCATTTTGCTCGTCCCGAATGCAGGATTTTTGCCGATGCGCTTCGGACTCTATTCCGGGACGCAACAAGCCGACATTCGGGAAGAGGTAAGGTCGCTGTCTGAGTGGCGCGAACTTTTTGACAGGGCTGGTCTCAGAGTGCGATATCGCTGGCGCGATCTCCACGTTATCTCGCCGTCATGGATTTTTCGCGGACCGTGGTACGCATGGCCGGTGCGTGCGGCCCAAGCGTTCGCCCTACCTCTTTGGCCGCTGAATTGGCAGTATCAAGTTTACCATCTGTGCACGATCAAGCGTTGACGATCGCAGCATGGAGATTCTTGTCATCACATGGAATTATCCACCGCGGCGGGGGGGGATGGAGCAGTTGCTCGCCAGCGTCTGCGCTGGCTTGAGTAAAAATCATCGGGTGTCGGTGATCACCGCGTATGCCGATAAGCATTTCACAGCGGGCGAGGAGACGGTGTTTCGGCCCGCGTCGCCCGGCCTCGTTCGCTACTTTCTCTGCGCATTGACCCAAGGGGTCGCGCTATTGCGCGGCAATCGCAACATCTCCGTGGTTTTCGGCGGCAGTGTGTTAGTCACGCCAATTGTCTTGATACTGGCCCGCTTGTTTCGCCGTAAAGCGATCGTCCAAGCCCATGGCTTAGATCTGGTCTATCGCAGTTCGATCTATCAAGGCTTTGTCGTCCGCGGGCTTCGCTATGTCGATCGCGTGATTGCCAACAGCCGACACACAGCAAGGTTGGCTCAGCAGAAAGGTGTGACGGAGCGAGTGATTGAGATTATCCCTCCCGGTGTCGACTGGCAGCGCTTCCAAATCGCCCAGGACGCGGCAGCACTAAAGCAGACGCGGGGATTGGCGGGCCGTAAAGTAATTCTTTTCGTCGGCCGGCTGGCCCGGCGCAAGGGCGTCAAAGAATTCATCGAGCATTCACTGGTCGCTATCGTCAAGCAAGTGCCTGAGGTTTGTTTTGTCATCGCCGGCGACAATCCGACGGATTCGTTGACGCCCCATGACGATGTTGCCGGCGAGATTCGCCAGGCGATTGAGCGTCATAAACTTTCCGAACAGGTGCGTTGGCTCGGTGCGGTCAGCGACGCCGAGCTGGTACAGATTTACGCATTTTGCGATGTGCTCGTGTTGCCGGTTTTAGATCTGGATGCGGATGTCGAGGGCTTTGGCATGGTTGCCTTGGAAGCTGCAGCGGCTGGCAAGCCGGTGATCGCCACTCGTTGCGGCGGGATTCCTGACGCGGTTGAGGATGGGGAGAGCGGCATTCTGGTCGAGCCGGGGAATTGCGATTGCTTAAGCGAGGCGATCGTTTTTTTGCTGAAGAATCCCCAGATCGCCTCGGCGATGGGACAATCCGGCCGCCGACGCGCCGTGAAAGAGTTTACCTGGAACTCGGTGGTGTCGCGCTACGAAGCGACACTCAGCCGACTGAGTAATGGAGCTCATTAGGGTGCGCTTTCCATCTTCGACCTTTGAGGCTTGGAAATCTGCGCGCCGGAGATTTTTTCGAAGAATCTGTTCAGGTGTGCCGCCGAGTCGGCCCAAGAGGGTGCAACGATCTGCGCCGCGGTCTTTTTCTCTAATTGTAACCGGATAGCGCTTGCCAAGCTCATCGGATCTTCTGGTTCATAAAGGCAATCCGGATAGTCCCGCAGCAACTCGTTCATCGAGCCCACCGCGGCGGCGACCAACGGGACACCGCAGGCGATGATTTCGTACGCCTTTTGGGGAAAGCTGTAGTTGCCTTGAGCTGAACGGCGATAACATATGACGGCCAGGTCGAGGGCATTTAAGAATAAAGGGACTCGCTCGTGGGGTAAAGATTGAAAATCGTGAATCCGAGGTCCGCTCCGTATCTTTTGCTTCGGGATGCGTGCTCCAGCCAATGCTAAATGAATCTCTGGAATTTCTTCCGCCAGTGTCGCAAACGCGGCGAATAGGGTTCCGATACCACGGCTTGAATCGAGTGCTCCCGCGACGCCGATGATTTTGGCCGCCACTGGCAGTTTTAATTCTCGCCGGGAATTCGTCCTATCGCGCGGATAGAATAAATCCTTGCGCACGCCGCTCAAGATCACAGCGTGTGGATTCGTCATGGGATAGGTCTGGATGACGTGGTCGGCCATGCGTTGACTGAAGAAGGTCACCCCGTCGGCTTTTTTCACCGCGCTGCGGAACATGGACAAGACGCCGGGCAATTTGGTCGCGGAAAAAGCTTCGAAGTTGTCGTATAGGTCGATCACCAACCTGCAGTGAAACTCGCGCGCGAGCCGATACCCCCAAATGGCGTGATAGGCATCCGAACAGGCCCAGATTATATCAGGTTGAAATTCACCGATCAGTTGTCGCGCCTGGCGGAAATAGCCCGGCAATCCCGGCAAGAAGCCATGCATTAGATTGACCGATTGCCACTCGACTTGGCCATCCCGCGAGGTGGTGGAGTCGATGACACGGATTTCGTTGCGCGCGCGGTAGCTTAAACACAGGCCGTAAACCTGATGGCCGAGTCGCGCTAGCTCCAAGGGCAGCTCGCGGAATCTGCCAAAGCGATCGTCGAGCAGATCCTTACCCATGTACCTCCGTTTGGTGAGGACGAGGATTTTCATTGCCGTTGGATGGTCGATAGCGCTCGAAAGATAACCCTTAATATACCCGAAGTGCCCGGATGTTCAAAAAAAAATAGTAATCCACCGCGACAGGACGTATAATAACCGTTATTGTTCCGACGTTATACGCTTAATAGGGCCTATAATCGCGGAAAGTTTTACCCATGGCACAAACGTTCCAGTCTTCGAGTCTGTCCGATGTCGTCACGCAGCCAGTCGATTCAAACCTAGTAAAGATCGAGTACTCGCCGGCGGGGGTTAAACGCAACGGCGCTAACGGCTGGATTCTGATGGCCAAAGAAATCGCCGACAATCGCCGGCTTATTTGGTTGCTGGTCCGGCGCGATATTTCGGTACGCTACCGGCAGTCGATCCTCGGTTATGTCTGGGCGGTCTTGCCACCGCTTCTCACCGTTGCGACTTTCGCTTTTCTCAACGCCTCGCGAGTCATACCGATCGGCAACACACGCATACCGTACGTAGCGTTTGCGCTGTGGGGATTGAGTGTCTGGCAGCTCTTCGCTGGTTGTCTAAGCGCATGCACGGCGAGCTTAGTTGCGAGCGGCGCTCTGGTGACGAAGGTGAATTTTCCACGGGAGACGCTTGTCATAGCGGCGCTGGGTCAACCGGTCTTCGATTTCTGTGTACGCTTGCTGCCGGTTATCGCGGTTTTTGTCTGGTACGGGGTCATGCCTCACTGGGGGGTTGTTTTTGTGCCGCTGCTGCTTCTCATAGTCACACTCCTGGCATTGGGATTTGGCTTTGTTCTATCGATTGCTAATCTCGTTTTCCGGGATACCAGCAATGCCCTTGGAATGGCTCTCACTGTCGGCATGTTTCTAACCCCTGTGCTCTACCCAGCGCCGGTGCGCTGGCCGTTTTTCTTGGTTAATGTCCTGAATCCGCTGAGCCCCTTTGTGACCGCTACCCAGGATCTGATTGCT
>JBGTCC010000043.1:0-2442 GCA_041749055.1 Thermodesulfobacteriota bacterium
GGCGAGTCTGCGGCGAATCAGTTCGATGTCCTTTTGCGGCGTGGAGATGCCGCTCTTGGATTTCTTCTGGAAGGAATGCAGAACGTAAATCACATCGGTAAATTGCACCGTGTAGACGGCACGATAGGTATTGGTATCGTAACGGTCAACGATCTCCATTACTCTTGCCCCGCCAAATCCCTTAAGGGGCTTGGCCGCAGGATCATTTTCACCTAACTGGGCTGTGTAAAGAGCCTGACCGATATCGGAGCGTACCTGTTTCGGAAAAGCCTTGAGGTCGCGTCTTGAAGATCCGATCCAAACGATCGGCTTGGGCTCATCCGACATTATACGAATATACTTATTCCCGTATAATATGTCAAAACCGAAGTGGGATAGGGGTTATTGGTCAGACTATCTCCCGCAAAGGCGCTAAAGTGACGGGCTAATGCCCGTCATCCCGAGCGAATGCGAGGGATCTAGAAAGGTTTCTCCCGGAGTCTATCCTGAGTTCGCCGACGAAATGACATCTCTTCCGAACTTGGCGACTTCGCGCCTTTGCGGGAGGAATATCCGAATCCGAGAAGTTCACTGCAGAGAACGCAGAGAGCGCAAAGTTCGGATGAGGTCTTGGGGTCGCCCCTGTTTTTATCGCGCCGGCAGGTAGGAAAAATCGAAAACCTGATTGGCCGATATCTCTTTCGTTATCCCCTCCGTCTGGCGGGCGTCGCGGATGGTGTCGGCGATGAGCTGGGCGTCGACGCGGCCGTCGGCGGTTTCCACCTGTTTATGTTGCTCGTAGATCTTCGACAGCAGGTCTTCGTCGTCGATGCGCAGGGCGCGTTTGAGCGTCGGGAAGATTCTTGCCTTATTTTCTTTAGCAAAAGTTCTGGCGCGTGCCAGGGCGCGGGTCAAGCGGCGGACTTGATCCGGCGAACGTTCCAAGGTCTCGCCCAAAGTCGCTACGCCGGTGCTCGGCAGGCGCACGAAGTTGCCCGAGAAGCCCAAGTTAGTCAGTCCTTCGCGATAGGCGAGAAAATTAAATGGCGGATTGAGCATGGCCGCGCCGATGCGTCCGGTCTTGAGCGCAGAAATCATCGCGCTTTGTCCCGGAATGGTGACAATGGTGACCTGGCTAGGATCGATTTTCGACTGGCTGAGGATGCGCCGCATGATGATGTCCTGCAAGCCGCCGCGGGACGAGATCGCCAACACCTTGCCTTTTAATTCGGAGATGGCGCCGATATTGGCCTCGCCGACCAGATCGTGCAGCGGCCGGTCGACGAATAGCATGACGATGCGCACATTGATGCCGCGGATGGCCGCGGCGACCGCGGAACCCATGGTGGCGGCGTATTGAATGTCGCCGGCGAGCAGCACCTTGATGTTGAGTGATGCCGGCATGACGACCATCTCGGCATGGAACCCTTCCTGTTGGAAGAAGCCATGCTCTTTGGCGACGAAGAACGGCATGGCCGTGATGGTCACCGACGGCAGGCCGATCTTAATATTTTCGGCGTCGGCGGGTGATCGGTAAAGCGCACTCACTAACAAAATCACGCCAAAAGTAACGAGGACTCGCGCAAGTCTTACATCCTCTCCCTTGACGGGCGAGGACTGAGGTGAGGGTGATCTGGTATGGCATCGCCCCCTCACCCTAGCCCTCTGCCGCAAGGGGAGACGGAACCTGAATTCGGATCGTTGTTGTGCGGAGTGCATGGCTTGTCGAATCCTCGTTTGGTCTTTAAAGATGTTGTTTCAGTCCAGCGGGTACAACTTGCGGGCGTTGTCGTTTAAGATTTTTCGTTTGGTGGCGGCACTGAGTTTTGCATGATTGACGATCGGCTCCGAGGCGCCGGGCCAGCGGCTGTCGAAGTGACTGTAGTCGGACGCAAAGACCAGCCAGTCATCGCCGAAAGCCTCGATGACATGGGCAAGCTCGTTTTCATCGGCCTCGAAGGAAAAGTAGAGCTGGCCGCGTTCGAGCAGTTTGCTCGGTTCCGCCTTCAACTCAGGCGTCTGCACGCCAAGTACTTCGTAATGCTCATCCATGCGGTGAAACCAGTAGGGCAGCCAGCCGCAGCCGGATTCTAAAAACACGAAGCGCAGCTTGGGAAAGCGGTCGAGCACGCCTTCGCCCAGGATCACCGACAGGGCGATCATCTGCTCAAACGGGTGGCCGAACAGGTGCGAATAAAAAAACTTGTCGACTCGTTCCGTTCCCGTGGCGTCGGAGCCGTAGCGGCCTAAAAACATATGGACGCAGATCGGCACATTTAACTTTTCAGCTTCGGCGTAAAGCGGAAAGTAATAGGGGTCGCCAAGATGGCGTCCTTTGACGTTGGGAAAGATTGACGCGCCGACCATGCCGAGTTCCGTGACGCTACGGCGCAGTTCGCTCACGCTGGCGGCGATGTCCTGCTGCGCCAGGGCGGCGGTACCCTTGATGCGCTCGGCATCGGC
>JBGTCC010000044.1:0-2404 GCA_041749055.1 Thermodesulfobacteriota bacterium
AATCGCCTCGCCGCAAAGCAGCAGGGCCGTCGTGTCTTTCACACTCTCGACCTTGACAGTCGTACCGGCGCGATCGAACAGTCCGACCTCCGCCGCTTCGATCGCCTCAGAGCCATTAACGCGCACTGAGCCTTTGAGTACCGCCAGCGCGGTCGTGTAGTTATCCGGCACCGCGAGGTCTGTTTGCTGGTCACTGGTGAGACGGAGGTCCCAAACGTGGATTGGCGTGAAAGTGGTGGCGGGTCCCCGTGCCCCGGCGAATTCGCCGGCGATGACGCGCACGGTTCCCTGCCCGTTGGGGAGAGTCACTGTGGGTATCTGGCTGTTCAAGATGCTCTGGTAACCGGGCGGCGCAGACTTATCTTTGGCTGGCAGATTCACCCAAAGCTGGACCATTTCGAACATGCCGCCGCGGCGCGCGAAATCGCGGCCATGAAACTCTTCATGCACCAGGCCGGCCGCCGCAGTCATCCACTGTACGTCGCCGGGACCGATGCGGCCGCCGCCGCCGGATGAATCACGGTGCTCCACTTCACCTTCGTAGACGATGGTCACCGTCTCGAATCCTCGGTGCGGATGCTCGCCAACGCCAAGGCGCTTATCCGTGGGCGGGAACTCCCTTGGACCGGCGTAATCGAAAAGCAGGAACGGGCTGAGCACCGGTCCCAGATTAGGGTACGCAAACAGCGTCCGAACCGGGAAGCCGTTACCGACCCAATGGCGATCCGCGCTGCGCTGGATGCAGCGAAGCTTCTTGACTGACTTCTCGTCGTTTGCTGGCGGCATCGGTGACCTCCTCCGCTAAAGTGTCAGGATCGCGTGGTTCACCACCGCTACTTCTTGGCGAGATAGCTAGTGATCAGATTACGATAGTTCGGAATGTAAGTGGAGAACAGCGCGCCAAGGCCCTCGATATCATTGCGCCAGTCGCGGTGCAGCTCGCAGGCGACGCCGAACCAACTCGTCATCTGCGCGCCCGCCGCCACCATTCGTGCCCAGGCGGCGTGGCGGGTCACGTCATTGAAGGTGCCCGATGCATCGGTGACGACGAATACGTCATAGCCTGCCTCAATGGCGGAAAGCGCCGGAAAAGCCACACAGACCTCGGTGACGACTCCAGCGATGATAAGTTGCTTGCGGCCGGTTTTTTTCACCGCGTCGACGAAGTCCTCGTTATCCCAGGCATTGATATTACCCGGGCGGGCGATTTACGGCGCGTTGGGAAACATCTCTTTGAGTTCCGGCACCAGCGGTCCGTTGGGCCCGTTCTCGAAGCTGGTGGTAAGAATCGTCGGCAGCTTGAAATACTGGGCGCAAGCCGCGAGCGCCAGCACGCTATTCTTGAACTCGCCGGGTGAAAAATCCTGTACCAGCGAGATCAAGCCGGCCTGATGGTCTACCAGCAAACACGCCGCATCATCCTTGGACAGTTTGATGTATTTATTTGCATTGCTCATGATTTACTCCTCCTAACTATTTCGCCCGAAGTGTATAGGTCATCGCGACTAACCGGTAATATACGGAACATCTCTTGTCGATGTTGGTACCCTGCAACGCAGCCCGCTGTGCATCTGCGGCCCTTTCACAAGTGCTGCACCGGTTCGGTTGTCCTGTTGTGCGCAGTCCGTTTGTAGTCCGCAGTGGCTTTTTTAGGTTTTTTGTCTTTGCTTTATTCTCTGGTTTAGAGACTGCAAAACCCCTGCGTCAACCGCCGAGATTACGTCAACGGCCGCGTCGAGTTCTTCCTCCGTCATCCCCGCTTTCCTTGCGTCCGCAAGGCGCCGGTCCACTCACGGATCGCATAGCCGCATCATCGCGACCGCCAGCCCCATGAGCATCTTCTCGCGCTCGCTTAGACACTGGACGGCGTGGGCGTCGCGATAGAAAGTTCGAAAATCTGCTTTATTGGTTGCCATCGATTAGCTCCTTCCGGGATGAATACTCCGGTGAGTCCAACTCACCAACCATCCATGCGTTGATTCAGCACATCTTGCAATACCCTCCCCGTGACCTTGACGGTGCGGCGTTTTTACAGCCAGTTCAGACTCCCCCGGCGTTCCACCGCAACTGGCACATTCTCTCGATCCTGCGCGCCCAGAACGAGCACCGCCTCCCCTCCCGTCTTAAACGTTGGAGAGATTGAGGCGTTTTGGCCCACGGCAAAACCCAGTCAGCGCACGCGAGAACCGGTCCGGTATTTCTTGGGGACAACTTTAAACACCAACACACGCCCCCAATTCTGTGGGCGAGTTTGCGGTTTGACAAACTAATTTTATTCGTCTATACGAACAATAAAAATTCAAAGATCTACAAACAAAAGGTATTAAGCGCGTAAACCATTCGACAGTATGAAGAATTCAAGTTTGATCGGGAGGGTATAATATGACGGTGAGAGTTTGGCAGC
>JBGTCC010000045.1:0-3160 GCA_041749055.1 Thermodesulfobacteriota bacterium
GCGAGTCTCGTAAACTTGCAGCTATAGTAATACGCAGGTCACGAAGGGTTCGGATGACCAAATCTCCGAACTTCGTGCCCTTCGTGGTGAGTGACTCAGGATAAACGACTAACAGCGCGAGACGCGACACTAGCCTGTTCAATACGGAGGTGAGTCATGTTCGAGATCGCCGGGAAAAAGATTCCAAGTACATTGGCGGAGATCGTCGACCCCGCCCACGCGGCCTTGCTGATTTGGGACATGGAGTATGCCATCGCTCCCAACGCTTTTAACTACAAAGACCTGTTGCCGAAACTTCAGGACCTATCCGCCTTGGCGCGGCGTGCCGGCGTGCGGGTTTTCTACTCGGTGCAGACCGCTTTCGACCTGGCGAAAGAAGAAGCCGGGGTCTGGGTACGCATCCGGATGAAGCGCGCCAAAGTGAGCGATCCCCATCAGCTCTTGAGCGAGAAAGAAGATCCCCATGACCGCGAGATCGTCGCCGAATTGACACCCCAGCCGCAGGACATCGTCTTTCATAAACGGCGGCCCGACGGTTTTATCGGCACCGATCTCGACCTGATGCTGCGCAGCAATGGTATCAAAACGATCCTCATCGGCGGTGTCGCCACCGAAGGCGGCGTCGAGGGCACGGCGCGCAGCGCGCGTAATCTTGGTTACGACGTGGTCGTCTTGAAAGATTGCGTCGGCTCGCGCAACCGCGAACTGCATGAGCTGGCGCTCAAGTTGATGGAGCAGACGTTTTTCGAAGTTGTCACGGCTGCCGACATCGGCGCGATTTGGCAACGAACATGAGCGCAACGAGAAAAGTCTATCTGATATTTTTGCTGATGGTTTGCGCCGGAGGTAGCCCGACTGCCAGCGACGCAGCCGACGACAAGACCGTCGAACTCGCCAAGAAAGAAGGCCGCGTCAATTTCTACACGTCCATGGGTGCGGAAGAAAGCAAGCTGGTCGGGGACGCCTTTCAGGCTAAATTTCCATCGATTCGCGTTGACATTACCCGCCTGGGCAGTGAGAAGCTTTTGCAGCGAATCATCACCGAGAGCCGCGCCGGCAGCCATTTCTTCGACGCCGTCACCAACAGCGGCATGGAAATTCACTTGCTCGGCAAGATGGGCCTGCTGGCGCGTCATACGACGCCGGAGTTTTCTTCATTCATGGCCGATTCGCGAGATCCGGCGGGGCGCTGGGCCGATATGTATTCGAATCTGCGCTTGGTCGCCTACAACACCCGGCTGGTGCCAAAAGACAAAGTCCCCAGACGCTACGAGGATCTTCTCGACCCGGCATGGAAAGGCCAGATCGGGTTTCCCGAGGGACAGTATTCCTGGTTCGCGACCATGCTGAAAATCATGGGCGAAGAGCGCGGCAGAAAGTTTTTCCAGGGGCTGGCGCGCCAGGAGCTTCACTTTCGCGGCGCCCAAGTCTTGGTCACGCAGATGATCGCCGCCGGCGAGTTCAGTATCGGCTTTGTGTATGACACCCAGGTGCTGCGCTTTACGAATCGCGGCGCGCCTATCGACACCGCGCCGATGCCGTTCGTCACCAAGAATATCCATCCCCTCGCGCTTGCCGCGAACGCGCCCCATGCCAACGCCGGCAAAGTTTTCATCGACTACGTGCTTTCCAAGGAAGGGCAAATGCTTGTCAGAAAAATGGGGCGGGTGATTTCACGCAGCGATATTCCCCAGGAGGAATTGGCCCGCACGAAAATGATTTCCGAAGACTTCACCAGCGCGGATTGCCTCAATCCGATCATGGACGACTACAAGAAATACCTGCGTTAGCTGACACTCGGAGATTCAGAGCTTGCTCTCGCCAAGGCGCAAAGACGCCAAGTTCGGATTTGTTGTCATTTCGACCGAAGGGAGAAATCTTTCTTAGATCCCTCGCAGTCGTTCGGGATGACGGGAGTCGGTCCGTCACCTTTGCGGCCATTGCATCTTTGCGGGGGATATTCTGAATCCCGGTTGCAACACCATTTCTTTCCTTGACAGCTCCCCTGCGCTGCAATAAACGACTCTTAGATAGTTACTGTCGCCGCAGACTCGTCGAACTTTACCAACCGCGACCGCGCCATGCATAACGAGCGCGGCAGGAGAAATCATGTTTCGTGTAGACGTCGATGCCCATATAGATGAATGTGACGCGACCTGGGAATATCTCGACGACGGCGCGCGCCGCTTCAAGCCGGTGTTGGTCGATCCCGGATCGGCAACAGCTCCGGGCGATGCCCGGCCGCACCGTCTCTGGCTGATCGACGGCACGATCCAACTCAAACGCTGGCGCGATGACCAGCGCACCGGCACGGTGCAGGCGACCCGCGAGCTGCTCGATGTCGACGCTCGAGTGCGTCACATGGACGAGTTGCGCGTCGATGTCCAAGTGCTCTACCCGACACTTTTCTTGCATGCATTCACGGCTCGATCGGAGATCGACGTGGCGCTGTGCAAGTCCTACAATCGCTGGATTGCCAATGCCACGGAGAAGAGTCGCGGCAGGTTGCGCTGGGTCGCAGTGCTGCCGATGCTCGATATCGGTAAGGCGGTGGAAGAACTGCGTTGGGCCAAGGATCATGGCGCCTGCGGCGTGTTCAAGAAAGGCATCGAAGCCGGCGGCCGCGCCGCCAGCGACCCGCATTTCTTTCCAATCTACGACGAGGCGAGCCGCTTCGACCTGCCCATCTGCATCCACAATGCCAACGGACACATCGAGTCCGCCACCGCTGAAGGCTCCGGGTTGGGCGGCGGCATGATCGCCATCGCAGCGTTCAGCGCGCTGGCCGAGCACGGCATCCCGGACATGTTTCCGAAGCTTAGAGTCGGCTTCATCGAAACCGGCGCATCCTGGGTGCCTTTTCTCCTTGCTGATTTGATGGCCAAAAAACTTCGCCGCACCTTCCTGCCCATCGACCTCAAGGAAGACCTGTTTCGCAAAAACCGCTTTTATGTCGCATGCCAGACCAACGACGATCTGCCTTACATTCTTAAACACGGCATGGAAGACAACTTGATGATCGGCACCGACTATAGCCACGCGGACCAGTCGGCGGAGATACACGCCCTGGATGTCATCGAGGAGCTCGGCGAAAAAGGCCAAATCCCCGCGTCCGTTGCCCGCAAGATGTTGGATGATAACCCGCGCCGGTTTTACGGGT
>JBGTCC010000046.1:0-2601 GCA_041749055.1 Thermodesulfobacteriota bacterium
CCTTACTGCCGCGATTTGCCGATGCGAGGGTGCAGGCGAAATTGGAACTAGCGACCCATATTCCTAAATTGACCATGGATGCGAACCACGCCGAACAGGCGCTAATGGGATTGGTCACCAACGCGTTGGAGGCCACTCCCAAAGACGGCACCGTAACGATTCGGACAAAGACTCGAAGGGGGAATGGCACGGCTCAGAAAGTGGTGGTCTCGGTCGAGGACACCGGCGAAGGCATTCCAATCGAAAATCGCGAGAAAGTTTTCGAACCGTTTTTTACCACCAAGGCCTATGGCACGGGAATCGGTTTGCCGCTGGCGAAGAAATTTGTCGAGCGCAACGGCGGCATGATCGTTATCGCCGACACGCCGTCGGGCGGAGCTAAAATCGACGTGACATTTCCATGGCAGCATTTAAGCTGAATTTTCAATGACCAATTCCGTGCTCGTCGTCGACGATGAACCAGTGTCAACCGGTGCCATGGGCGATTAGCTGGGGCGTTACCGCGGTTCGGTGAATATTCAAAATACCGGACAGGATGCGCTCCGGGAGAGCGATTCGCGATTCCGAGCCGCCCGATCTAGTCTTGCTCGATTACCGCTTGCCGCGGACGGACGGCTTGGAAGTTTTGCGCCGCATCAGGGCCGCCCAGCCAGAGCTCGAAGCGATCTCGCTGGCGCGTATGGCTCGGTGGAAAACGCGGTTGAAGCGATGCGGTCGTGCGGCAATGCTTGGACGCACGGGATGGAGTCGCAACGCGGCGACTCACTTGCTCGGGCTGTCGAGCGAAAGTTTGCCTAGCGCATCGAGAAGCAAAACCTGAAGGGAGCCATTGTCTCGGCAGTGCGCCGTCAAGCGCTCCAAGTCGCGGATCATGTAACCGGAATCATGATATGCGTTTGATATGGTTTGCGCGGCTTGAGACTATCATACCAGCGCTCGAAATTGGCCTGTTTGGGACGGTCGATGGGTAAGTTAAACCAGCGGTAGGCCCAAACACCGAGCGGAATGTCGCCGAGGGAAAACTCGTCGCCGCCGAGGAAACGGTGCTTCGCCAGATGATCGTCGACGGTTTGCCAGGCTTTGACGGTCTTCTCCAGCGCCGTTTGTATCGCTTGCGGATCGCGCTTTTCCGGCGCGGTTCTTACCGTGGCGAAAAACAGCGGCACGATGAGCGGATTGAATGCCGAAAGTTGCCAGTCCATCCAGCGATTGGCGTTGGCCATGCCTTCGGGGGAGGCAGGCAGTAACTCGCCGTTGCCATACTTGGCGTTAAGATAACGCATGATACTGTTGGATTCCCACAGGACGAAGTCGCCGTCCTTGATCGTCGGCACCAGGCCGTTGGGGTTCATGGCGGTATATTGCGGATCTTGGTTGCCGCCGAACTTGCCGCCCCAATCGAGGCGCTCGAATGGCACGCCTAGCTCACCGCAGCACCATAGTACTTTTTGCACATTGGAAGAGTCGGTTCGACCCCAGATTTTGATCATTGGCGCCTCCGCTACTGGCAGTTTGATTGAAGTACTTATCATCGTTTTTGGTTAATGGATAGCGCAATCGTGCCGTTGCGGCATTGCTGTAGTTTGCCCGCAATATCTGCTAGGAGATACGGATCAATCTGCACGGAAAGCGAGTCGGGATGAAAAAAGCAGGATCTTTCACGGCGACGATTATTTGCAGCTTGCTGCTAGGCGGGGTCTCCGGTTGGGCACAGAATCAAGCCGAAGGGCGCAAGCTCTACGCTAGCTATTGTGCAACCTGCCATGGTGAGAAGGGTAAGGGCGACGGCATGGCGGCCAAGTCGCTGCCGGCCAAACCGGTGGATCACACCAACGGCGCGATCATGAATCAGCTGAACGATAAGTTTCTCCTGGATGTCATCGCCAAGGGTGGCAGCGCGGTCGGCAAGTCCAGCTTCATGCCGTCCTGGGGCAGTGCCTTGGATGAAAAGCAGATCCGCGACCTGGTCGCTTTCATTCGCACCCTGGCGGTGCCTCCCTATAAGGGCGAGACGCCGGCGACTAAGTGAAAAATCGCTAAAATTCTGGGGCTACCCCCTTGACGATTGGCTTTGCGAGATTAAATTGGCCGCATCCAACCGTTCTGGATTTCTAAATCTTTGTTTTATTGAGGAGGCTGTTATGGCAACTAAGATCCGTCCCCTACATGATAGGGTGATCGTGAAGCGCATTGCAGAAGAGGAAAAGACCAAAGGGGGCATCATCATCCCTGATACCGCTAAGGAAAAGCCGCAAGAGGGTAAAGTGGTTGCGGTGGGTCCTGGCAAATACGAGGATGGCAAGCTCGTACCTCTTGGGGTCAAGGCCGGGGACAAGATCCTATTCGGCAAGTACTCCGGCAGTGAAATCAAATTGGACGACGAGGAACATCTGATCATGCGTGAAGATGACATTCTCGGCGTGATTGAATAGGGAGGAAGGGAAAGATGGCTGCTAAGGATATTCGTTTTAGTGAAGACGCGCGCAATCGAGTGCTGCGCGGTGTAGATTTGTTGGCCGATGCGGTAACCGTCACTTTGGGACCCAAAGGCCGCAATGTCGTATTGGAAAAATCTTGGGGTTCGCCGACCATCACCAAAGA
>JBGTCC010000047.1:0-2741 GCA_041749055.1 Thermodesulfobacteriota bacterium
GTTGGCGGGCCATATTCGGGAGGACAATCGCACCAGCGGCGCCGCTCTTGAGAACATGCACGATCCCGCTGATAACGCGGCGATCATTAACCCGCTCGACGCCGCGTATATCGGTCGGCAAATGTGGCTTGATCCGAGACCACTGCTCGTCGCTCAGCCAAAACAAATTCCGGCGCATGATCCCGACCCCTTCCAAAACGAATCAAGACCGTATGGAATCAGGATTGGGTTGCTGCAGCAGCAGAATTAATGAGTTTCAACCCTAGTGCGCCCCAAATTGCTGACCACTACCTGACTGCTTGTTGGTCCTGGCAGGGACTGGCAAAGCGCGAAAAAAGACCAGCAAAGGCCTCTTCGGCAAGCCAGCGCCTGCGCACGACAATCTCGTCGCGCACACCGGACCGCCAAATTTTACAATTGCCAAGATGCATGTGCAGCTTGTCTCTCCACCATACGCTCTGCAGAAGTCGCTGGAACAGAATCGTCGTGTCCGTATTATTGAATCGTATCAACAGCACTTTGGCGAGCCTCCAAAGCCTGATGATATTAAGAAAGAGAGACCCTCATCCTAAAACCGTCAGATGAACGCTGAATTTGCAAGCCGGGTGACCTTGGAGGAAAATATGAAATGGCATCTTTGGATCGGCGCTTTTCTGTTGAGCGTAACTCCTCTCCTGGACAGTGCTGACGCGCAGTCTATTAGGGCCGAGCAGATCAACGAGGCAAACCTTTCCAACAATCGCAATTCTCGCCCGCTTGTCGCGAAGCTTCAAATCCTCCTCGATCGCGCCAACTTCTCTCCTGGGGTGATTGACGGCCGAATGGGCGAGAACGTGGAAAATGCTCTTGCAGCTTTCCAGAAAGAGAAAAACCTCAGCGGAAACGGCAGGCAGGTTGATGAGGCGACTTGGTCTAAATTGACCGAAGCTGCGCGTGATAAGGTCATCGTCAAATACAGAATCATGGAAGAGGACGTGAAGGGACCATTCACAGAGAATATCCCGAATGGATTCGAGGAAAAAAAGGATCTCGACAACCTTAGTTATACGGGTCCGGCCGAGCTCCTCGCCGAAAAGTTCCACATGGCCGAGGACTTTCTCAGGGATCTCAATCCCCAAAAGGATTTTTCGAAGGCTGGCACCTCAATCATGGTCGTCAATTTGGAGAAGCCCAAGGACGCTAGCAACTCCGAAGTG
The DNA here is from genome assembly GCA_041749055.1 of Thermodesulfobacteriota bacterium. GTDB lineage: Bacteria > Desulfobacterota > Binatia > UBA9968 > UBA9968 > DP-20. The sequence goes on from JBGTCC010000047.1 coordinate 1,197, forward strand.
AGGCGGATCGAGGTCGATACGGCGAAGAAGCAGGTCCGCGCTTACGGCGATGATGACAAGGTTGTTGCAATCTATCCGGCCACCGTCGGAAGTGAGGAGCGACCGGCGCCCAGCGGAACACTCAAGATTACGCGCGTAGCTGAGAACCCGAGCTACACCTACAATCCGAAGTACAAGTTCGAGGGAGTGAAGAGCGATAAGCCTTTCACCATCGCACCGGGCCCGAACAATCCCGTTGGAACAGTCTGGATCGACCTGTCCAAGGAAGGCTACGGTATCCACGGCACGCCGGCCCCTGAGAAGATAGGAAAGACGGCGTCGCATGGTTGCGTGCGCCTGACGAACTGGGATGCGTTTGCGCTCGCAAAAAGCGTGAAACCCGGCGTGAATGTGGAGTTTGTAGGCAACTTATAAGGATATGAGGACAGCGGCTCTGCCGGACTAGCTCATTTGGGCATTCTGACTCATGGTGGAAAATTTCGAAGACGGCGTCGGCGCCGGCAGATTTGCGGGAGCGTCGGACTGCTGTGCAAGAGCTGCAAGTCACGGATGCCAGGAAGCGCTGATGAGAAGCTTCGAGCCGCATGATGTGCAGATTTTGTGCGAATACGCGCCGCACTTGCTCGATTGACCCTTGGCGTGGCTCTTTCGATCAGATCAAAGCAATTCATCCGCCGACAAATGTTAAATTGCTGTAAGGTGGTCCGTAAGCACAGTAGCAATCAAATTTCTCGACAAGACAGCGGTCACCCCCCATTGGTTAAGTCCTTGCCACGTTATGCCCCGACGAAGGAATTCGCCAAGAGGAATGCGTAGACGCTGATAATCTTACTGAGGGGCGACGCCAAGTCTACCTCGCTAACCACCACGGTTGCATCGGTGTGAGGTTCGATCTTTCCGGCATCGTACTTGTCGCTCGCGGCCTGCTCGATTTCTTCACGGTGCAAATCAAACGCCGCCGCATCACTTTTACAATCGCTGCTTCCGAACCGGTGTCGAAGCAATTTGCGATCTGCCCGGCAAGCAACCTCTGTTTTGCCATCTTCCATCAAGAATTTGACTCCCAACATTGTGCTAAGAATCCGGTCTAAACTTCGCTTGAGTGGCATCTGATGCTCCGTACCATCTATGTCCGTTCGAAGCTCAGCGAATTCGGCCTCGCCGAGCTTCGAAACACAATCCGCATCGGCCATCGCTTGGCTCCCAAGTGCGGGCCTAGCGGTTAGTCACGCCGGTCCTCACGGCGCTCCTGTCGCCGCTCGCGCCGGTTATCTTGGCGAGCTTCTCGACGGTCTGACCGACTCTCTTGGCGACCATCCGAGAGGCGAAAAAAGCCGGCGGCACATGCCAGTTTTAGATGAATCATCAGTCTCTCTATTGTACCCCGCCTAACGAAAAAACTGCGCTGTGCGAGGTTAGTTCCGAACATTGCCGATGTTTCATCTCTGCACGTTGGTCGCGGACCGTGAGCAGTGTTTCGCAGTGTTCTCACTGGTTGGCAAACGGCTACTCCGCGGTCGATCCGAGTTCCTAGTTTACTGTCTG
>JBGTCC010000048.1:0-5364 GCA_041749055.1 Thermodesulfobacteriota bacterium
TTGCTGGTGAGTTGTGTGGGCTTGCTGCGCCTGCCGGACTTTTATACGCGGGCGCACGCAGTCAGCAAAGCCGAGACTCTTGGCAGCATTCTCATCCTGGCTGGCCTAATGCTCTACAACGGGTTCGCGCTCAGCAGTTTGAAGCTGCTGGTTCTGCTGGCGATCGTCGCCATTACCAACCCAACCGCGACCCACGCGCTGAGCCGGGCTGCGCTGCGCTCGGGCCTGAAAATCTGGCGCAAGGAGAAAGGATCGCCACTGTGATCTGGGAGATCGAGTTTTGGCTTCTCATCGTCCTGGTGGCCCTCGCGGTGATCGCTCTCAATTTGCGCGATCTGTTGGCCGCGGTTGTGGCCTTGAGCGCTTATAGCTTTGTCATGGCGCTGCTGTTCGCCGCCATGGGAGCGGTTGATGTGGCCTTCACGGAAGCAGCCCTGGGCGCGGGCGTAAGCGGCGTGTTGTTTTTGGTGGCGCTATTCGGCATGGAAAGGAGGTCCGCAGATTGAACTGGTATACCGCCATCGTCCTGGCGTTGTTTTTCGGTCTGCTGGTGTATGCGGAAAGCGATCTCCCCGATCCCTCGGATGCGTCATCACCCACGCGCACCCATGTCGCGCCGAGGTATATCGAACAATCCTATGCCGATACCCGGACGCCTAACGTCGTCACCTCGGTACTGGCGGATTACCGTAGCTACGACACTTTCGGCGAGACGGTCGTAGTCTTGACCGCGGGGCTCGCAGTGATGCTGATCCTGCCCAGGAAGGAACGCCGGAGATAGATCCATGCGCGACGAATTAGCGAACCCGGTGGTCGAAGGCCTGTCGAGGTTCTTGGTCCCGTTCATGCAAATCTTCGCACTCTACGTGATCACCCACGGCCATTACGGACCCGGCGGGGGATTTCAAGGGGGCGTGATTTTGGCGGCATCGATGATGCTTTTGCGGCTCGCGCTCGGCGAAGAATATGAACACCGGCGGTTTTCACCGACGGCCGCAACTTTCGTCGCCGCAACGGGAATCCTCATCTATGCTCTTGCAGGTCTGTTGCCGATGGCGTTCGGCGGGCGCTTCTTGGATTACGCCTATCTGCCGATTCCGGGGCTCTCAAACGCGGAGTTGCGATATCACGGCATTCTCATCGTCGAGAGCGGCGTGGGCATGGTGGTCTGGGGAACCCTGGTGACCCTGTTTGACCATTTGCTCGGCAGGGAATCCTAACCCATGAGCGCGTTGGCGACCCACTATATCTATTATATGACCGCGGGCTTACTTGTGATCGGCCTTTACGGCATGATCGGCAAAAAAAATCTGCTGAAAAAACTCATTGGCATGAATATTTTCCAAACCGCTATTTTTCTTTTCTTCATCTACGGGGCGGTGAAACCGGGGACGACGGTGCCCGTCTTGGATATCCGAATCGGCATGGACGCCGCGGCGTATATCAATCCGCTGCCACACGTGCTGATTTTAACGGCTATCGTGGTCAGCGTCGCCACCACCGGCGTGGCCCTCGCCTTGCTGATCTCGATCTACCGCCGCTATGGCAGCCTCGAGGAATCGACCATTCTCGAACGGATGAAACAATCGTCGTGAGTCATCTTCCCGTTCTGATCCCGGTTACCCTGCTCCTGTCGGCGTTTCTCATCCCGCTGGCCGGCTCTATCAAAAGGGATTTTGCTTTTGCCATCGCCTTGGTCGGAGCTGCTCTTGCATTCGCGTTTACTCTCGCCGGCCTTTTCACGGTGATTACCCAAGGCGAGATCCGCTACCATCTTGGCGGCTGGGCGCCGCCGATTGGCATCGAGTATGTTCTCGACGCTTTGTCTGGGTTCATGGCGACTGTGGTTACGCTGATCGGTTTAGTGGTATTGATCTACTCACGCCGCTCGGTGCTGCACGAAGTGGCGCCGCGAGTGGTTCCCCTATATGCCCTGGCCATGTTGCTGCTCGCCGGCCTGGTCGGCATTATCGTTACCGGCGACCTGTTCAATTTTTTCGTTTTCTTGGAAATTTCATCCATCTCGGCTTACGCGTTGATGGCGATCGGCGACGATCGAGCACCCGTCGCCGCCTTTCGTTATTTGATTTTGGGCAGTATCGCCGGCAGTTTTTACGTTTTAGGTGTCGGTTTTTTGTATTTTTCCACGGGTTCTTTGAACATGGCCGATGTCGCGCAGCGCCTGCCAGAACTTTACCAATCGCGCGCGGTCGCCGCCGCGGCGATTTTTATCTTTATCGCGCTGGGTTTAAAAATGGCGCTCTTTCCCTTACATCTCTGGCTTCCCGATGTCTACACTTACGCTCCCTCCGCGGTTACGGCATTAATCGCACCGATCATGACGAAAGTGGCTGCCTACGCATTGATCCGCATGCTATTGACGGTCTTCCAGCCGGCCTATTTGCGGGATTTGCTCCCGCTGACCAGCGTCATCGGTTGGCTTGCCGCCTGCGGTATTCTCTATGGCTCGATCATGGCGATCGCCCAGAGCGATTTGCGCCGCATGCTGGCTTACAGCAGCATCAGTCAGATCGGTTACATCGGTATCGGCATCGGTCTGGCCAATCCCCTGGGGATCATCGGGGCCCTGCTGCATATTCTCAATCACGCCTTCATGAAGGCGTGCCTGTTTTTAGTCGCGGGAAACATCCGTTGGCGCACCGGCCAGTGGGAAATCCGGCGCTTCGCGGGTTTGGGACGAACCATGCCTTGGACAATGGCTGGTTTTAGCGTTGCCGCCCTCTCGATGGTGGGCATACCCCCCGCCGCGGGTTTTTTCAGCAAGTGGTATTTGCTTCTCGGCAGCATCGATGCCGGCAACTGGTTCTTCGTGGCGGTGATCTTGGCGAGCAGTCTTCTGACGGCGGTCTATTTTTTTCGAGTTCTCGAGCAGGTCTATGCGACCCATACCAACGAGGAAAGCGCGCCGATGAAGGCATCCGATCCTCCGCTCAGCATGCTGCTGCCGACCCTGTTCCTCGGGGCGGGGCTATTGATTCTCGGTTTGTTCAACAGCGCGATCGTCACCTATATTTTGAACAGCGTCGCACAGCCGTTGCAGAGGCCCGGGAGCTGACGTGGCGTACGCCAGCGAAATTTATTTTTCATTGACCCCGCTGCTCGCGGTTCTGGTCTCGCCGGCCGCGGCGATCCTGATTTTGCTGTCGAGCCAAAAACCCAACCTACGCGAGACCTGGACGGTCTTAGCCGCCGTCGGTAAATTCGCGTTGGTGATCTCGATGGTCGCGCCGGTGCTCGCCGGCCAATACCCTGCCATCACTCTGTTTGATATCGCGCCGGGCATTTCCCTTGCCCTCAAGGCAGATCCTCTCGGCGTCAGCTTCGCCCTCTCCGCCTCGCTGCTGTGGATTCTTACATCCTTCTATTCCATCGGCTATATGCGCACGCTGAAAGAACACAGCCAGACGCGCTACTTCGCGAGCTTTGCGATTTGCCTGTCCGCGACGATGGGTATCGCCTTCGCGGCGAATCTTTTGACATTTCTCATCTTCTACGAAGTGCTCACCATCGCGACCTATCCCTTGGTCATTCACAAGGAAAGCGCGGCGGCGATCAGCGCGGGCAGAAAATACCTGGCGTTTCTACTCACCTCCGGGGTTGCCCTGCTTTTGGCGGTGGCGTTGACTCAGATGAACGCCGGCACTTTGGAGTTTTCCCCAGGCGGGTTTTTATCGCCGTCCCTCGGACAGGCGACTCTTTTGGGAATTTTCATATTGTTTCTCGTCGGCGTTGGCGCAAAGTCCGGATTGATGCCCTTCCATAGCTGGCTGCCATCGGCCATGGTCGCTCCGTCTCCGGTGAGCGCGCTCTTACATGCGGTCGCCGTGGTTAAAGCCGGGGTTTTCGGCTTTGCCCGGGTCGTCGGTTATGTCTTCGGTCCCGGCTTGACGGCGGACATTGGCGCAGCCACGTTAGTCGGAGTGCTGGCCGGCGCCACGATTATCATCGCCTCGCTGTTAGCCATGGCGCAAGACAATCTTAAACGCCGGCTCGCCTATTCGACCATCGGGCACCTCTCGTACATAATCTTGGGAACGGTGCTCCTGGCGCCCGCCGCCTGGCTGGGCGGGCTGTTCCACATCACCACGCACGCGGCGATGAAGATCACGCTGTTTTTTTGCGCCGGCGCCATCTACGCCAAGACCGGGCGTGAAAACATCAGTGAGATGGATGGTATCGGCAAGCAGATGCCATTAACGATGGCCGCATTCATCGTCGGCGCCCTTGGGCTTGCCGGCGTGCCGCCGGTGGGCGGTTTTCTCAGCAAGTGGTTTCTCGCCGAGGGCGCCGTTGTCTCCGGTCATCCGGTCTTGCTTGGCGTGCTGCTGTTGAGCGGTATCTTGAATGCAGGCTATTTTTTCCCCGTCGTCGTGCGTGCGTATTTCCGGCCCTCTAAGCACTTTGTGCGGTTTGACGAAGCTTCGCCGGCGATGCTGATCCCGCTGCTGTTGACCGCTGCCTTCGCGGTTCTACTCGGGATTTATCCCGACGGTATCTTCCGCTTTTACTCTCTCACGGCCGCAGCCGCCTTCAGTGTGGTTGCGCGAGGAGCGCCATGAAACGGCTGCCGCTGATCTTATTTTGCGCCGTGTTCGCGCTTTCTATTTGGCTGGACGCGGGCATTTTGGCGAGTGAAGAACCTACCGAGCATTGGTGGTCACGCATCTACGGCTTTTTTCCTCTTTACGGCTTTGTCGGTTGTCTGGCGACGATTTGGATCGCCAAGGCACTGGGAGATCGGTGGCTGACCCGTCAAGAGAATTATTACGAATCCAAGGAGCGCGATGAATAGCATTCCCCCCGCGCTGGTGCTCCTCGGCGGCGCGCTGGCGCTGCCGTTGTTGCCACGATTGCTTCGCAGCCTCGCCTTTGTGCTGTTGCCCGTTGCCGCCATGGCGCTCCTGTTTTCTCTCGAAGCAGGCAACACCACGCTGCCGTTCTTAACCTTCGATCTAGTGCCGCTGCGGGTGGACCGGTTGAGTCTCGCCTTCGGGTACATCTTCGTGCTGGCAACCCTATTGGGCGGAATCTACGCATTTCATCTGAAGGAACTCGGGCAGCAGATAGCGGCATTGATCTACGCTGGCTCCTCCCTCGGAGTAATTTTCTCGGGCGATCTTCTCACGCTGTTCGTCTATTGGGAGTTTATGGCCGTTTCTTCGACTTACCTTATTTTGGCGCGGGCCACCGAGCGGTCGAGACAAGCAGCCATGCGCTACCTGCTGGTTCATCTTTTTGGCGGCAGCGTTTTGTTGGCCGGAATACTCTGGCACTTCGGGGAAAGTGGTTCTCTCGGGTTTGACGGCTTCGCGGGCGGCACCGGCGCCTATCTGATCCTGTTCG
>JBGTCC010000049.1:0-2648 GCA_041749055.1 Thermodesulfobacteriota bacterium
GTCTTGAAAAAGCGGCGATCCTCAATTTGTTTGCTCGGTCTGCCATTTGTTACAGAGTCAACGGTCATGGATTTCGCCTGATATGCTTGAGCGCCTTATTTGCTCGGACTGGCTAGCCTCGACAGCGAAAAAACGAAATCCTGCTTTTCCAACGGCTTGTGGCACTGCAAGCATGGCTTGGTGTCGACGTTCGCCACGCGCTGGCCATCCGGCGCAAAGCGGGCGTATTCCCACTCGCCGTTGCGCAGATCGTCTGGATACCCGGCGCCCCAGCCGGCGCGTTTTTCCATGACGAAGATTGTGCTCAAGTCGCCCTTGACCAACCGGCCGCTGGCATCCTTGGCCAAATCTCCCTTGACATCGGTCTTGGCCGCGTAAAGTTCCATGGTTAATACCGAGCCATACGGTAAAGGCTTGCCGGCCCGAGCCAGTTTGGCCGTCTCCGGCGACGCGTAGATTTCGCGCACTTGCTTGGTGTCCGTGCGGTCGACGGTCGCGTAATATACGTGCGACTTGTAGCCTGGCGGCAACGCGACGTTGTCGGGGCCAACCACGGTTGAGCACGCCGAGATTGCGGTGATGATACCAGCGAAGAACAGTCCCTTTTTCATTTTCGTCTCCTCTAAGGTTTTGAATAGAAAATATGCTGTTGCCGATGAAGACTGCTCATTCACTTCGCCAAGCGGCTTTGGCCAAAGGTGCGATAAAAGCCGATCCTATACTTCCACCGGTTCATTCGGTTCATTTTCTCTTTGCTTAGGCGCGCACCTGGTTTTTCTTGCCTACCTGTGATGTTCTACGGCTAGCTATGGGTGATTGGATTTGTCGGCGATTGAAAATGTCTGCAAAAATAATACATAATATTGGTCGCGGCCAAATCCGATTCACCGCGACGCATCGTAGTTATTTCGAGCGGTGGTCGCGCCGCCTTTGGGCCGGGCTAGAAATGCCCATTTGGCGAGTTAGCTTGCCGGTGAGTCACAATGAATTACCAACCCCGCCGATTCTCACGCATTGGCAGCTAAAACCGATGACGGTTCGTTGATGCTCGTCGCAACCATGCACAACCAAATGTTCGCGTAATGGACCGCGCGGATGGCTGCCCATTCTAAACTCGCTGTATACCTGATCGAGCGCGCCGCGGCGCAAGACCGCGAGGCTTTCAGCCAACTCTACGATCGTTTTTCCGCTCTGGTTTTCTCAATTGCGATGCGCATGCTGCGCGCCCATACCGATGCCGAAGTCTTGCTTCAGGAAGTTTTTATGCAGGTGTGGCGCCAGGCGGGCAGCTATAACCCGGAACGCGGCAGCCCGGAAGCGTGGATTATCAACATTGCGCGCAGCCGGGCAATCGATAAGCTCCGCGCCATGCGTAGAAGAGATAGAAGCTTTGTTCTAACCGATGATCCAGCCGGCGCTGAATCGCCCGATAATACAGAGAAGACAGCCGGCGACACCGAAGCGAGATTGGCGATGACTAGCGCATTGGGTCATTTGCCCGCAACGCAGCGTAAGGTCTTGGAGCTTGCCTATTATGACGGCTTGAGCCAAAGCGAAATCGCCGAGCGCTTGAATGAGCCCCTCGGCACGGTGAAAACGAGAGTTCGCGCGGGTATTCAAAATCTTAGAGATATACTGAAGAACCAGGTACGGTGATGGCAACAGAACACGAACATTGGACGGAGCAGGGGGAAATGTTTGCCCTTGGCGCCCTGGATGGCAGCGAGCGCGATGAGTTCGAAGCGCATCTGGCGGCCGGCTGTTCGATCTGTGAAGCTCAAATCCGTGAAATCCGCGAAGCTTTAACTCTTCTACCTCGCGCGCTCACGCCGATATCCCCGCCGGCAACAGTCAAGACTTGGCTCCTCGATCAAGTCGCAAACCAGAACTTCGGACCGACCACTACCGCACGCACGCATCAAGCGCGCCCATGGCGGAAAATCACCGGCTTCTTGGCCGCCGGGATTGTCGGCATTCTGATTGGTGGAACCTACTATCAATTTCAATACGAGCCGCGCCACACGCTTTACAGTTCGGTCATCGAGCTACTGCGCGATCCGGCGACGCGGGATGCTCCGCTTTATGGAGCCGGCCCGACGCCCAACGCCAAGGGAAGATTTCTCTGGAATGAGTCCGGCGAAGGCCATATCTTCGTGAGCGATCTGCCAGCAGCGGCGCAAGGAAAGATGTACGCCGTCTGGACCATCGCTCAACAGTCCGCGCCGCGTTATGTTGGCACGATCAAGACCGACGCCGCCGGCAAGGGCGGCTTGCACATCAATACAGCACGCCCGGATCGACCCATCGAAACCTTCGCCGTCACCATCGAGCCCATGGGAAGCACCGCCGCGCCCACCGGACCGATGGTCCTGGTATCGAAGCCTTCTTAAAAACCATCGGGTCCTGGACGGGAAGTTTGCAAACCAAGCCGGAGGGCGAGATATAGCCATGCCAGCGCAGGCCGGTTGGCCATTTTCATGGATACTGGGCAACCCCCGGCCTTCGCCCTGATCATTACCCGTAACTCCCCTTGCTGGGAAAAGGTCGAGGCGATAACGCAGTAGGTTGTTGAGCGGAATAAATTTCTTGGGCAAGTAAGATTCCGGTGACAATATCATGAAGGCGCTGCAAGCCACGTGCGAGAGTGA
>JBGTCC010000050.1:0-2590 GCA_041749055.1 Thermodesulfobacteriota bacterium
TAGCGCCTCCGCCACCCCCGGCGCCGGCACAGCGCCGGGTCATCGAGCCAGGGTCCTATGAAACCGTACGTTCCACCGCGGTGCACGAGCAACCGCTTGGCAGCTCGCGAGTGCTGACGCGCGTCGGTGGCGGCACGAAAATCACCGTGGTGCACGGCGTCGGCGAGTGGTTGGAAGTGCGCTCAAGACATGGCAATCCGCCTGGCTTTATTCGCGCCGAAGATGCTAAGTTGGTCGCCAGAGCCAACTAGACGGCGAGCTTAGACCGTAAGCTACTACTGCGGCTCTTCGCGCTTTTTATCTCGCGGTTTCTCCGTTCGCAAATATTTTCGCTGGATCTAGCGGCGCTGGGGATTCCCATCGCGACCAGGAACAATTGCCTTGAAAGAGCCCGCAACCATCGAATCTGAGCCGCCGGCGCTGGCGCAGGGTTTTCTCGCCAAGACTTTCACCTCGCTGACCCATCGCAATTATCGCTACCTGTGGTTGGGCACGGTGTTCATGAGCGCCGGCCAATGGATCCAACAAGTGACCCTGAGCTGGCTGGTTTACGATTTGACCGGTTCCTCGGTGCTGCTCGGCGTTCTCAATGGGCTGCGCGCTCTGCCGTTCCTGGTAGCCAGTCCGATCGCCGGCGTCTTCGCCGACCGCATGGACCGGCGCCAGCTGATTCTTGTCTGCGAATGCTTTTTAGCTGCGCTGACGCTCCTCATGGGTGTCTTGGTGGCATCGGGGATACTGGCGGTGTGGCATTTGTTTACCTTCACGGTTTTGACCGGTATTGCTTGGGCGTTCGTCGATCCGATCCGCCAGAGTTTGGTGCCGGTGCTGGTGCCGAAACCGGATCTCATGAATGCCGTGGCGCTGAACTCAGCGGCGTTCAATATGACCAAAGTCATCGGCCCTTCGGCGGGCGGCTTGCTGATTGTCGCCTTCGGCGCGGCGGGCAATTTTTTCGTCCAAGCTGCCGCCTATGCGGTGGTAGTTTTTATCGTCTATCGGATGGTCGTTCCGGCGACCCCTGGCGAGGCGCGGCAGACTTCTCCTCTGGCGAATCTCAAGGAAGGTCTTAGCTACGTTTGGTCCAATCCCATCGTCTTCGCCCTGATGACCGCGGCGTTGGTGCCGCGGGTCTTCGCCATGCCGTTTCAAATCCTCATGCCGGTGTTCCAAAAAGATGTCCTGCACGTGGGCCCGGAAGGGCTGGGCATGCTCCTCGCCGCCCCTGGTTTGGGCGCGCTGCTTGCCGGTCTCGCCCTGGCCACGCTGTCGAGCCGGATCAAACGCCAGGGCGTGTTTATGCTCGTCAGTCTGGTCGTTCTCGGTTTTCTGATGATCCTGTTTTCCTGGACCACTTCGTTTCCCTTGTCGCTCTTGACGCTCGTCTGCCAAGGCGTGTTTCAAATCTTTTACATGGCGACCACTCACACGATGATCCAATTGATCGTGCCCGACCATCTGCGCGGCCGGGTGATGAGCATTTATGCCCTCGACCGCGGTCTCATGCCGGTGGGTTCGCTGTTTGCCGGGGTATGCGCCCACTATGTCGGCGCGCCGATGACGGTGAGTTTGATGGGCGCCATCGTTATCGTTCTGGCCTTGCTCATCGCCTGGCGTGCGCCGGTGGTGCGCGGCCTCGGCATGGCGTCGCAAAGTTAGTGTATTGACTTGGCAGGGCCGGAATTTCTATGATGCCTGCGTAGTTCGGAGGCGTTGTGAAATCTCTAGCGCTGCTCGCTGTTCTCACGGTTTTTTTAATCCTACCGCCGCGCGCCATGACCCAGGGCTTTCGAGGTGCGGCAACCGGCGCCGGAAACTCGGCGGGCCCGGCGCAAACCGGTAGGATCACGAGTCAAACACGGCACGGCGGCGCTGGCGCAACGACGATCACCGCCGCGCCGGCACCTGCCGGAGGACTGGCGCCCAACGTACAGATTCGCAGGACGCCCATCGCGGCGACACCGCAGTTTATTCCCCCAGTCGTTCCTAACGGGGGCGTGGCCATCGCGCCGCCCACTGCGCTGCGCCATGCGCCGAGGGTGGTCATCGAGACCGGACGACCACCACGCCATCCACATCGTCCGCGTCGGCCGATCATCTACCGCCATCCAGGCATCGTGATTATCGACACACCTTATTATTCGTCGCACACCGTGATTTCCGAAATGGCACCCGGAGTGGTCAGGGAAGAGCGCCGTTACGCCGACGCACCGGCGACCGAATCGCGTACCAGAAGCAGCGGGCAATTGGCTCCCTTCGATCCGACGCCGCAGGAAGTTGTCGATCGCATGCTGCGACTCGCGGCGCTGAAACCGGCAGATTTGCTCTATGATCTTGGCGCCGGCGACGGGCGCGTGGTGATCGCCGCGGCCAAGAAATTCGCCGTCAAGGCAGTGGGCTTCGAAATCGATCCCGGTCTGGTTAAGCTGGCGCGTGAGAATGTCCGCAAGCACGGCGTCGAGCATCTGGTGGAAATCCGCCAGCAGGATTTCTTGACGGCGGATTTGTCGTTGCCATCGGTGGTGACCATCTATCTCTCCTACGACGGTAATCTGACCGTCCGGCCGCGCCTAATGAGCCAGTTGAAGCC
>JBGTCC010000051.1:0-5150 GCA_041749055.1 Thermodesulfobacteriota bacterium
CGCCCAGTCGCACTTGATCATGTCGGAACGGTCTTCCTTGGTCCAGATCAGCGAATAGCCGCCGGTACCGCTGAGCAATACCAGATGCGCGCCGGGGCCATGGCGGTGCGCTTTCTTGTAGGTGCCAATGGGAAACTCTGAGATATGGCTCTTGGTGTTGTTGTCGGCCATTTCCAACATGGCGTTGATTCCGCCGGCGCCGCGTTCTTTCCAGCCGTAGAGCGCCATGTCCGGGGCATTGGCGATGAAGTTGGACTCCCATACGCGGCGGGTAAAAAGTTTGCCCTTGCCGCTGAAGTAGTCCTCTTCGCCGGCGTAGCGGGTGGTAAACATGTAGGGATTGTTGAAGATGAAATTATTGTCGCGGTACAGCCGCATCATCGGCGGCGCGTTGGTTACCGCGATATAACGAGCCGGCTCTTGGCCGCTGCCGTTGAAATTTTGATACCAGCAGTTGAGCGGAATCGAGAAGAGGCTGCCCGCCTGCCATTCGAAGCTGCTTTTTTTCTTGTCATCCTGCCAGATCGACGTCGCGCCGCGCCCCGAGACTACGTAGATCGTCAGCTCGTACATATGATGCTCGGGCTCGGACTTGCCGCCCGGCTTGACCTCGATCACATGACAGTCGTTGGGCATATGGTTGTTGTTGATGTGGACGACCGCGCCGCTACCGCCTTTGCGCTCCCACGGTCCCAGTTCGATCTTCGCCATGCTCGGGAAATAATATTCTTCGTAGACGCGTACGCCTTCTTTCTTGAGCCACTCCGAGTAGGGGTCAAGTTTAACATATTCCTTGAGCCCCTCTTTCGGGGTCTCGGCGATTTTCATATCGGTGCCTAACATAACCACGGGTAAACCCTCCTCTGATCCGATGAAAGTGACTGGTCTGACAATTCTAACTACTTGAAATATCCGATGGCGGGCGAAGTTGTCAACGAGCGGAGCGCATTATCGTCACTGTGATAAATAGCCGACTCCGGCCGAATCTCCATGAGTTCGATGACATTGCCGTCAGGGTCGGCGACAAAGGCGATCCGATAGTGCGACCGGCCCTCGCGCACGGGCCGCTCAGGATGGACATTCATCGTCGCCAGATGGCGAATCGCTGCATCGATATCGTCGACCACCAAACAATAATGCTGGTAACCGATGGCCTCGGGGGTTGTCTGAGATCTTTCCGTACCGTTGGTGAAAATCTCGATATGTTGACCAGGCGCAAACTCCAAAAACATCAACTCCTGGCGTCCGGCCAGCGGTTCGCCATAAAATACTTTGCGCGCGCCAAAGGCCTCAGCGTACCACTTCAAACAGCGCTCCACGTCGGCGACGCGAAACGCCACATGACCGAAACGTACACCTGAAATTGTCATTAACCATCCTCTCCGAAGTTTATTTGCCAAAAACGCCTATTTCTTAGCCCATAATTTGTCGAAAAACCCGCTATTTTGCAGCCCGTCGAGATAGCGCCGATCGATCAGATCTTGAACTCTTAGTTTTTTCGCCCGCGGGTCGGGCTTGCCGGTCTCGTCGACAATCGCCTGCAGCTCCTCGTTTTTGAATTCCAGCCGCGCTCCAATAATATACGGCAGTTGGAAGTCTAAATCGTATTTACGAAACAACCCAACTTCATCGGCGATCCACGGCATTGCCTGGGACATCGTCCGCGCCGACTGAAAGCCGATGAGCTTATCGGCCACCTTTGCTTCGACGGCGATAAACAGAACACAGAATCCAAACGCCCCGCTTTGGAGCGAACGAACAACATTGATATTGCCATAGGTACGACCTCCTGAGAGTTTACGATCGCATCGTGCGATTTCGCTAGGCATCGCGACAGTATCAAATAGCACGGTTTCCGACTACAGCGGCTCGATGGCATTTCCCAGGATTCCGTCTCCCGGTGAAATATGGACGATTCGAAGCCCCCCATCCGGCACGGAAAAACCGCCCAAGCCTTGACCCCGAGCTCATGGCGATGCTACGCCAATGCACACGGAATTATTTTGGAGGCGAGAAAATGAAAATGGTTGTCTTTGGTCCGGAGAAACGCGTCGGCGCTTTGGTCGGCGGCCGCGTCATCGATCTCAATCGCGCAGCGGCGCAGCTACCGGCACGCTTGTTAAACTTTATCGAAGCCGGCAAGCCCGCCCTCGATGGCGCGGCTCAGGCTAGCGAGAAATTTGCTAAAGCACCGACCGGCGACGGCATTGTTCACGCCCTGGACCAGATCCAACTCCACGCACCTTGGCCGGAACGGCGCATCGCCTGCGTCGGCGGCAACTACGCCAAACATCTGCTCGGCATGTGGGCCAACCGCTTGGGCAAGACCGACATCACCGTCGAGAAAGTCACGGCGGAAGCCAGGAAAGCCGGCCAATGGGGATTCTGGAAAGTGCCCGCCGAAGTCGCCGGCCCCGGTGGGACCATTCCCTTTCCCAAGCGGGTTACCTATTTCGATTACGAAGGCGAAGTGGCGATCGTCATCGGCAAACGCGGCAAGAATATTCCGGCGAGCAAAGTGAACGAATATGTCTGGGGTGTGACCTTGTTTCACGATTGGTCGATCCGCGACGGCGGCGGCACCGATAGAGCCGTCAGTTACAACCTGCAAAAGAATTTCGATGGCGCCGCGTCCATGGGACCCTGCATCGTCGTCGGTGAAACCGGCCCACAGGAAGTCGACGTCGAAACCCGCGTCAATGGCGTGGTGCGCCAGAGCTACAGCACCAGCGAGATGATTTGGAACTTCGGCGATGTGTTGGAATATTTGTCCCAAGACTTCACGTTCGTGCCGGGCGATGTCATCGCCGGCGGCACTTCGGCGGGAACCGCGGCGGACAAATCGCGCCGCGGCGCCGATGGCAAACGTCCCCTCGATTTGTTTCTCAAAGTCGGCGACACCGTCGAAGTGTCGTCGTCGCAAATCGGCGCGCTATCGAACAAGATCGTCGCCAGCGACTAGCCGTGTTTCATCTCCGTCATTCCCGCGCACGGGGGAATCCAGGCTTCTCTGCGCGCGATAGGGAATGAACCTGGATGCCGGCCTGCGCCGGCATGACGGTCTGAAGAAAACGCATTCAAAGTACCCCCTGAACGAAATATTAACGGAGACCAAGCCATGGACTTCAACCTACCCGAAGAGATTCAGATCCTGCGCGCCACCGTGCGCCGCTTCGTCGACAAAGAGCTGATCCCGCTGGAGCGCGAGTACCGCCACGACAGCGAAGGGCCGATGCCCGATCATCTGCTCAAACCGTTGCAGGAAAAAACCAAGTCCATGGGCTTGTGGATGCTCGACGTGCCGGCGGAATACGGCGGCGCCGGTCTTGGCCTCTTGCCGCGCTGCATCATTCACGAAGAAATCGCCCGCGCCGCATCTCTCCCCTTTCGCAGTCTCGAGCTGTTCGGACCGGAAGTGCGGCCGGTGCTATTTTATTGCAGCGATGAGCAGAAGGAACGCTTTCTCAAACCGGTGCTGGCTGGTGAAATGAAATTCTGCTTCGCCCAGACCGAACCCGACGCCGGCAGCGACCCGGCCAACATGCGCACCCGCGCCGTGCGCGTTGGCGACGACTTTATCATCAACGGCACCAAGCGCTTCATCACCGCGGCCGGACGCGCCGACTACGTGCAACTCATGGCAGTGACCGATCCGGAGAAGAAAGCGCGCGGCGGCATCAGCTGTTTTGCGGTGGATTTGAAGAGCCCCGGCGTCAATCTTGAGCGCCAATGGCCGGCGATGATGGGCGAAGCGCCTTGGCAATTGTATTTCGAAAACGTGCGGGTGCCGGCGAATAACGTCATCGGCGAGATCGGCGGCGGTTTTTCAATCGCGCAAAAATGGATCGGCGAAGGGCGCATCCGCGGCCATGGCGCCCGCCCGGTGGGCATCGCCTCGCGCGCTCTCGACATGATGATCGAGTATTCTAAAGTACGCACGACTTTCGGCAAGCCGCTGTCGGAGCGCCAGGCGATTCAATTCATGATCGCCGACTCGGCCATGGAAATTCACTCGGTACGCAACATGGTCTACGAATGCGCCTGGCGCGTCGACGGTGGCGAAGACGTGCGCGATCTATCCTACATGGTCAAAGTCATGGCAACGGAAATGGCCAGCCGTGTCGTCGACCGCTCGATTCAAGTCCACGGCGGCTTGGGATTGATGAAAGAACTGCCGCTCGAATGGTGGTACCGGCAAATCCGCAGCACGCGCATCACCGAAGGCGCCAACGAAGTGCTGCGCTGGCGACTGGGGCAGAATATCATTCGCGCGCATAAAGGTTAGGTGCACGGTCTGCATCCGTCATTCCCGCGCACGCGGGAATCCAGGTTCGCTGATTTTTAACAAAGCGCTAAAAGCCTTGATAACCGCTTTCGCGGGTATGACGGAACGTTCAGGAGGAATTCTAGTTCTCCAAAATTCGTTTCACCCGCTCGACGACATCCGGCGGCTGGCTGGTCACTTCCTTGGCCAGGCTCTGCATATCTTCCCAGGACACCGGTTCCAAGTCGTAGCGCCGTTTTTTTACTTCGGCGATAAACTCCGGGTCCTTGAGCATCTTTCCGTACCCTTCGCGGATCGTGCGCGCTAGGTCGGCGGACATTCCCGGCGGCGCCACCATCGGCCGGCCGAAGCCGCCGGAGGACAACACCACCGACGCCATGCGCCGCAGCGGGTCCGCGGTCTTATGCTTGTCCATCAGCTCATACAATGTCGGCACATCGCCCAAGCGCGCGTCGCGTTTTCTACCGGTCTGAAGCAGACTCCTGACGAAACCGTTCTTGAACCAAGTGCGCGTTGGGTCGCGGCCAACGAAGCTGCCGATATCGAAAGCCCGGCAGTGCAGTTCACCGCGCTCCACGGCGATATCGATTTCACCGCCGCTTTGGTAGCCGGTCACGGTTTTGAATTTGAGTCCGAGAGTTTCTTCCAAAAGTTTTGGCACGAAGTAGCCGGTGGCACCTGTCCCCGCGCCGCCGCAACGGGGCGGCTCAGCGGCGCGCCGGATATCTTCCAGGGTCTTGTATGGGCTGTCGGCGCGCATGTAGAGCTGCGCTTCCAAACGCTCCGGCGAACCGATGAAGGTAAACTTTGCCCAGTCGAACTTTGCCGTGTTGTGGCCGAGGATCTGGTCGAAAAAGACCCCGCC
>JBGTCC010000052.1:0-2048 GCA_041749055.1 Thermodesulfobacteriota bacterium
AAGCGCTTTCTCGCAGCTCTGTGCCAGATGGTATGAAAGTGGTGCCAACGCTTCGGAGCATGGGAGAAATAGAAACCATCTACGAAGGAGGCAATGAAAGAAAGGGGCGATGGCCGGTAACTTGGGGCCTAAGCT
Organism: Thermodesulfobacteriota bacterium; assembly: GCA_041749055.1. GTDB lineage: Bacteria > Desulfobacterota > Binatia > UBA9968 > UBA9968 > DP-20. The sequence goes on from JBGTCC010000052.1 coordinate 136, forward strand.
TAATTGGCTTCCGGCCGAATTCGATGTAACTTCCTGGTGCTACGGTGATACTCAACAAGCACTGATGCCAACAAGTCGTAAACTCGTCTATACAGATCTTCTGACAATTTTAAGCGGGGTAATTTTAAGACTGATCGATTGAGATTTATTTTGAATCGCATCAGCGAGCGGCTCTGGGTCCGGCCCCTGATAATGTGCATTATGTCCATTGCCGGAGCGTTTCTCGCCAAAACGGCGGACAATTTCGACATCGACCGCTTCCTTCCGGAGATTACGCGGGACTCCATAGAAAGCCTGCTTACGATCAGCGCCGCAAGCATGTTGGTGATCGCTACCTTTGCTGTCGCTTCGATGGTTTCATCCTATGCGTCGGCGGGCAGCACGGCGACACCGCGCTCTTTTTCTCTGGTCATTGCGGACGACGTTTCACAAAACGCCCTTTCTACCTTCATTGGCGCTTTCATCTTCAGCATCGTCGCTCTCACCGCCTTGAAAAACGGCTTTTACGACAAACCGGGCCGCTTTGCGTTGTTCGCCCTAACGATAGCGGTTTTCGCCATTGTCATCGTTACTTTTGTCGGCTGGGTGGATCGCATCGCGCGACTTGGACGCCTGGGAACAACCATTGACAAGGTTGAAGCGGCGGCGGCGGCGGCTCTGGAACGGCGGCGGCGCGCGCCCAATCTTGGCGGTGTTTCACCTGGCCCGCGGCAGGACGCCGGCCATGCGATTTACGCCACGGCGATCGGTTATGTACAGCGCATCGATGTGCCCGCGCTGCAACGGTGTGCCGAGAAATCACAGGCGCGCATCACGGTGGCAGCGTTACCGGGTACCTTCGCCGCCCCAGGCCGGCCTCTTGCCTATCTGACCCGGGACCCAGGCGTTGCGAGCGAGATCGATCAGGATCAACTCAAGCGGGCTTTTCTGATCGGCGACGATAGAAAATTCGACGAAGACCCGCGATTCGGACTGGTCGTGCTTTCTGAAATCGCAAGTCGCGCGTTGTCCCCTGCCGTGAACGACCCGGGCACGGCAATCGACATCATCGGAACCCTAATGCGGCTTTTTGCGCGCTGGCGCGAGCCTCTCGAAGAAGGCGAGAAAACGACTTGTGCGTGTGATCGCGTGGAGGTACCCGATTTAGATTTGCGGGATATGTTCGATGACGCTTTCACGGGAATTGCCCGAGACGGGGCGGGGGCCATCGAGGTTGCGGTGCGGTTGCAGAAGGCATTCGAGTCATTAGCCTATATTGGCGATCAACCGCTACAGCAAGTCGCGAGGGAACACGCTCGACTGGCATTCGCTCGAGCTGAAAAAAAACTGGAACTCCCGCATGATCTGGAGATCTTGCGCAGGGTAGCGAGCTTTAGCGCTTGATTCAGATCGCCGTTTCACTAGGGGCGGAACGCCAGGGTCAAGCCCTAACTCGCCTTTCGCATCTCGCTTGCCAAGATTTCATTGATCAGCGACTGATACCGCAGTCCTTTTTTCTCTGCCGTCTTGCGCAACCAACCTAAAACTTTCGCATCCAAACGAATCGCGATAAGCTTCCTTGGCTCGTCACCCATCGTCGGCCTACCGACCCTCCGCATGGATGAAAGTTGCCGGTCGGACAGTTCGGCAATATCGGCAAAGTCAATCTTTTTTGACTTTGTAACTTTTTCGTTCTTTTCGGCTCGAGCGCCGCGCGCTGATGATCCGCGTCGTTTCTTCATCATTCTTACTCCTTACCGTATACGCTATGAGCAGCACGGCGATTAGGAGAAATATCCCAGCCAAGACGAACGCAAATTGATCCCCAACCCGCCACTCAAATAGCCGGTGATCATCGGCGCAGGAATGACTACGAGCTGGGTGATCAGCGAGGTCAGCCCCTAGGTGGCTGCCTGGACATTGGAGCCGGCGAC
>JBGTCC010000053.1:0-4071 GCA_041749055.1 Thermodesulfobacteriota bacterium
GAAAGAACGACGTAACAACATTCCCCGCCAGGCGATTCTCCAGTTCTGCCGATGCCGGCACCAACTTGACATCTTCCGGGCGAATACCGACGACCACGCCCCCTTCATACTGCCGTGGCGCGGCGATGACAAGCGGGCCAACCTCGGTATCGACGCGGCCGTCGGCAAGCACCTTGCCGTGCAGCCAATTGATCGAACCGAAAAACTCGGCGATCTGCGAATTCGCCGGCGCGCGGTAGAGCTCGAAAGGATTGCCAATTTGTAAAATCTCGCCATGGGCCATCACCGCGATACGATCGGCCAGCACCATCGCCTCGACTTGATCATGGGTCACGTAGAGCGCGGTAATGCCCAACCGGGTGGCAAGTTTTTTGATATTGGTGCGCACCTCTTCGCGCAAACGCGCGTCCAAATTACTCAGTGGCTCGTCCATTAGAAGCAGCGCCGGATTGACCGCCAAAGCCCGCGCCAGCGCCACCCGTTGCTGCTGCCCGCCGCTCAACAAGCGCGCCGGGCGGTTTTCAAAATCGTCCAATTGCACCAGGCTGAGCGCGTAGCGTATCCGCTCTTGGGCGTCGCTCTTGGACAAACGCGAGCGGCCATGGGTCAGCACCAAGCCAATGTTTTCAGCCACGGTGAGATGCGGCCAGATGGCGTAGGACTGAAACACCATACCGATGCCGCGCGCTTCGGGCGGCTCGGCGATGCGCCGGCTCTTGGAGAAAACGATTTTGCCATTGAGCGAGATTTCGCCGTCGTCGGGTTTTTCCAAGCCGGCGACACTGCGCAGGAGCGTGGTCTTGCCCGAGCCGCTCGGCCCGAGCAGGACAAAAAACTCGCCGCGCTGCACTTCGAGATCGATGCCTTGCAACGCCGCCACGGTGCGATCGCCGGATTGAAAATTTTTGCGCAAGCCGGTGATCGAAATCACGACGCCTCGGTAAAGCGGCTGCGCCGGCCGAAGTAAAGATAGAGAATCACCGCCGGAAGCATGAAGGCGAGCACGACGAGATTGGCCGCCGCCGCTTGGTTGAGACTGCCGCCCAACCACAGCCCCCAAACGATCATCGGCAAAGTAATGTTGCCCTGGCTGGTAACCAGCACTGACGCCATGGTCAACTCGCGAAAGCACAATAGCGCCATCCACAACCAGGCGTAGACCAATGCCGGCCGCAAGAGCGGTAACAAAATCTTGCGCATCACCTGCCAAAGCGGCAAGCCGCCGACAAACGCCGCTTCTTCCAACTCGGGATGAATCTGCGCCAAGGAGTTGTTGATGATCCGGGTGGCGAAGCTGATCCGGCTGATGGTGTAGACGATGATGAGGATCGCCAGACTGCCGTAAAGCGGCACCACATCGCGCAAGAGAAAAAGCGACGCAAACACCGCAGCGATGGCGAGAATCAAATGCGGCACGGCGTGGGGCAAAAAGGCTACGGCATCGAAGGACACACGCCATTTCAATCCCGAGCGCAACACCGTCCAGGAAATCGCCAAGCATAACACCAGCGTCACGGTCGGCACCGTCACCATCAGCACCACGGTATTCCAAGCGCCGTGGAAAAGCAGCTCCCAAGGCAGACCGTAAAAGTTTTTCAGCGACACCTGCTCCAACGCCGCCCAAGAGGGCGGTTGAAAGTAACGCAATAACGACGCCCAGATCAGCAGGAGAAACGGTAACAACTTGGCGACAGTGAAATAACTCCCAAGAAACAGCCAGGCGAGAACCCCACCGCGCCGGCCTAACTCCACCAGCCGCGGCCGATAGCCCTTGCCGGTCACCACGGCGTAGCGATGGGAAAATTTCAGCGTGCGAAAATAGCCCCAGCTAAGGAGCAGCGCGAGGACCACGAGCAAACTGCTCACTGCGCCGGCCATGCCGTAACTTGGCAGCTCTTCCTGAGGCTGGATTTTGTAAAAGATAAACGTCGAGAAGGTAAAAATCTTGTTCGACATGCCGATGATCACCGGCACTTCGAAGGCCGACAGGCCGATGGTGAAAATGTAAATCGCCGCGGCGATGATGCCGGGGAAAGTCAGCGGCAGCGTGACATAGCGCAAGGTGCGCAGGATGCCCAAGCCATGCACCCGCGCCGCTTCCTCCAGCGCCGGGTCCATGCTGCGATAAGTGGCGACGATCATGATGAAAGCGATGGACGAGAGGCCAAGGCCCTCGACCCAACCCATGCCCATCAACGACGCGATATTGAACGGCGCCTGCTCCAAACCGAGCAGCTCCATGAGAAATTTGTTGACGATGCCGATACGCGGATGAAGCAAAAACACCCAGCCCATGGAAGTAAAAAACGTCGGCACCAGGGCGCCGATGGTGGCCAGAGCGAAGATTAAATTTTTACCGGGCAAATCCGTGCGCTCGACCAACCACGCCATCGGCACGGCGAAAAACAAGGCGATGAAAACCGTCGTGGTCGCGAAACCTATGGTATTGAGCAGGGTGCGATAGGTCGAGCCGTCGGTGAACAGCTCACGATAGTGTTGCAGCGTGTAGACAACCGGATCACCCGGACTGCCCTGCCAAAAGCCCATCCAGAAGATAATCAGCAGAAACGCCAGCACCGGCAGCAGACTCGCCACCGACACGGCGACAAACAACCAGCGGCCTTTCAAGGCAGGGCTCCGACCGGCGTAGTGGAGTAATGGAGAATTGGAGTATTGGGTTCGGAACCCCTCACTCCATTACTCCACCACTCCATTACTCCAACCATCTGCGTTTCAGTTCCCCGCCAATATTTTCTGAAACTTCTGCCGGATGCGCGAGTGCTCCTCGGCGTTTTTAAAGACTTCCGATACCGAATAGGCGGTGAACTTGACGCCGCGCTTTTCCTGCTCCGCAACAAACTGATTCATTTGCGTACCCTTGACCAGATGGGAACTGCTGCGATCGGTTTTGTAGAGAATATCCTGACCGTCTTTACTTAGTAAAAAGGCCGCCAATAACGTCGCCGCGTTGGGGTTGCGCGCGTTGCTCGGCACGGTCACGTACCAATAGGAAAGAATGCCGGCGTCGCGAAAAACCTGGCCGTCCACCGGTGCGCCTTTGTCCTTCGCTTCCTGCGGCGCCGCCAGATCGCAGTTGAAGACCAGCATGGCGAATTCGCCGGCGGCGATGCGGTCATCTTCACCGCAGCGGATCAAGCCGGAGACCTGCTTGACGAATTTCTCGAGGAACGCAGTAGTTTTTTCTTCCCCCCAGATCATCGACAGGCGATCGAATGAGGCCGCGTAGGGCGTAGAAGCAATCTTGCCTTTCCATTTGGGATTGAGCACGTCCTCGACCCGCTGCGGGATATCCTTGCCGACAACCATTTTCGAGTTGTAAGTGAAACCGGGCGTGCGCGACGTGACGATCAAGACCTTGTTGTCGAAATCGACCATTGGCGCGGTGATATGGTTGAAGGTCTTGGTCCACTCCACGCTCTTGAGCGCCATGCGCGCGACGTGATTCTCGGAGCCGACGAACATGTCAGTCGACGACGGCTGCCCCGCTTTTGCTTCTTGGATGATCCGGCTAGCGAACTGCGGCATCGCCGGACCGGGCGTGAACTTGAAATCTATGTTCAAACCGTAAGTCTTGTTGAACGCTTTCTCTAGCAGCGCCGCGCCCTCGATGCCGCCCATGGTGCCGGTCCCCCAACTAAGAATCAGCTGCCCTTCCTTCTTCGCCCCGTCAAGCAACTGCGCCCGCGTCTGGGCGAACCCATCGGCCGACAAAAGCACAAGCCCAATAGTCAAAGCGCTCAGTACCGACAGCAATCTCGATCTAATCATGGCAATTCTCCTCGGTAGCTAACGACTGGAACATGTGGAACGTCTGGAACCTTTAAATCCTCCGACCTTGAACTTTTGAACCTTGAAACCTTGAACGATGATTACAGATCCATCTTCTTACCGAGCCCGCGCTTAACGGCTTCATCGTAAAGCCAGGCCGCAAACGCCATGTCCCCATACCCGCCCTGGGATTCGCGAAAAATATTGATCTCGTCGCGGCTGGCCCGCCCCACCGCCTGGCCGGTGACCAATTCGCCGAGCTCGGGCACCCGGCTCCATGAA
>JBGTCC010000054.1:0-5702 GCA_041749055.1 Thermodesulfobacteriota bacterium
CCCTTGGCTCTGCCCGGTCTGGTTTTGGCTTTCGGTTACGTCGCTGCGTTCTCGGCAACCCCGCTCGACGCTCGAATCAATCCAGTTCCGCTGCTCGTCATTGCCTATGCCGTGCGCCGATTGCCCTATATGGTACGCGCGGCGTACGCGGGCTTCCAACAAACCAGCGTTGCGCTTGAAGAGGCGTCGATCAACCTGGGCGCGAGTCCCATGCGAACTCTTTTTCACATTACCATGCCGTTGATATTTGCCAATTTGATCGCCGGAGCGGTGTTGGCGTTTTCGTTCGCTATGCTTGAGGTAAGCGACAGTCTCATCCTCGCTTCGAAGGAGCCGAATTACCCCATAACGAAAGCCATTTATGCGCTGTTGGGGCGCATCGCGGACGGGCCGTATATCGCCAGCGCCATGGGCATGTTGGGCCTGTTGCTATTGTCTGTAAGTCTGTTTATCGCCGGTCGCTTTTTTGGCCGGCGCATGGGCGAGATCTTCCGGGCATGAGCTGGACGAGAAGCGGTTCAAACCGGCGCTTCTGCTAGCCATCGAGGCCCCCTGCGAGATCCGGCTCGGTGATTTCGCCGCAATCGCACACGGCGACGCATCGGCGCATTGCCGTCTTCCGGATGATTCCGCTATCAACTGCAAAACACCCGTGAATCGGCGACTACGCGGCAACCGTTGACGCCGGCGCGGACAAGAAATATGGTCCAACAATAATGGAGGACCCATCATGGACAAAGTAAATTTCCCCTATCGCTCGGACAGCCATCTGCCGTTCCTGCATGTCGTGCACGAGTCGGGCTCCTGGGCCAAGCATGGGCTGGACGTGAATTACGATTACGAAATCACCTCGGCAGACTCGCATAACAATGTCGCCAACGGCTCCGTCGAATTCGTCGGCGGCAATCATTTGTCGCCGTATATCCGCCGTCCGGCGGGCGACAAATGGGTTTATCTGGGTCAAACCGTCAGCCTGTTGAATCATCGTTTGATCGTCCGCCCCGACTCGGGCATCAACAAAGTTGCCGACTTGAAGGGCAAACACATCGCCACCAAGGGCAACCATCCGGGCTTGAATACTTGGCTGTTCATCAAACAAGCCGGCCTGCTCAATGACTGCCATGTGGAGAAGACCAAGGGCAGCAAGTTTCACTGGGAAGCGGTGCGCGACGGCGAAGCCGACGCCGCCTTCGTCACACCGCCGGCGGATATCTTGTCAAAGCGAGCCGGCTTGAAGGTGATCGACGTATCGTTCTTGCCGATGGTGTGGTTCACCACCGTGTCGAGCAGCTCGATGTTCGTCGAAAAGCATCCCGACATCGTCGACAAAATGCTCCGCGGCATCTGCGAAGGCATCGCCTATTTCAAAACCCACCGCGCCGAGTGCATCAAGATCATCAAAGACAAATACAAAGCCGAAGGCGAGCTCGACGACGAAACGGCGACGCATCTTTATGAAGATTTGAAGTTGATCCTGCAGGCCAAGCCCTACGCGACCCTCCCGGCGATCTCCAACGTTTATGAAATCGCCATCGAGCAAAACAAAGACGCCGAAAAATGCGACCCGATGGCGCTATGGGACTTCCACCATTTAAGAAAGATCGACGACAGCGGGTTTATCGACAATCTGTATCGGACTTAACAGAAGTGTAGAGTCTTGGGTTTCAAGTTCCGCGGTGGCGATGGGAACCCGAAACTGATTGCCTTGCACTAACCTCGCGCAAAACCGTTATTACCCCAATTTGAAGCTATGAGCCAGATAATTCCCCAGCTCGGCGTCAAGATGAGTGCTGACGACGCCAAGGCTTACATCGGCGAAGTGAACAGGGAAGTCGTGCAACGCTGGAAGGAGCGGGTCACCAACGGCCCGTTCATGAGTCTATTTCTCGACGGCAAGCTGCCCATGCCGGCGGTCAAGTTATTTTTCAAGAACTGGGGCAACTTCACCGTCGAGATCAACACCTTGGTCTCGGTGTCGTACCACAAGCATATCGGCTTCTTTAAGCGCCACCCCGATTTGATGGCGCCCCTCGGCGTCAAGATCGCCGACGAATTCATCCATCCCAAACCGCCGGGCCATGTCCTGGTCATGCTGCAAACCGCCGAAGCGTTTGGCTTGAGCCAAAACGATATTCTCCGCGAACCGATGCTGCCGGAGTGTCGCGCGATATTGGATTTCAAGCGCCAGCTCATGTGGGAAGGCACCGTCGCCGAGTGGTGGTTCTCGATGTTGACCGAAGAACCCATCGGCCACTGGTCCGCCATGTGGTTCAGAACCCTGACGCAGAAATACGGTTTCACCAAACAGCAAGCGGTCTATTTCTCGACACATGAAGAAGCCGACTTGGAGGAACATGAAGACGGTGTCATGGGCCATGGCAGCTTTAACAAGCTGGTCATGCAGCGCATTTTAGAGGACGGCTACGCCGACTGCCGCGAAGGCTATAATTTAGCATACTGCGCCACCGCCGCCGTCGATCTCTACGGCGTGATGCACCGCGCGGCAGTCGAATTGGCGCCCTAATGACCGCGCTACGGCTCTGGGATTTTAACGATCTGAACATTTTGAACGGCTTGAACGATTTGAACCTCTTCAAGGATTTTTACCAATGACCCCAGCCAACCACGACCTACGCGCGTTCTTAAACGAAGTTAAAAAGATCGGCGAGCTGCGCCGCATCGAAAACATTCCTTGGGACAAGGACATCGGCGGTCTGGTCGAGATGATTCTCGAGCGCAGCGCCCATCCGCCGGCGATGCTGTTCGAGAAAATCCCCGGTGCCCGCCAGGATATGGAGATTCTGTGCAGTCAGATCGACACCTTGCCACGGTTGGCCATCGCCATGGGAACCGATCCGAATTTGCAGCTGACCGACTTCATTCAGGCCTGGCGCAGAAAGATTCGCAACTTCGAGCCGGTGCCGGCGCAGTTCGTCAAAGACGCGGCGATTTTCGAGAACTGCGTCGAGAAAAATATCGATCTCGAAGCGTTCCCGATCCCGCGCTGGCATGAGGAAGACGGCGGCCGCTACATCGGCACCGACGATCTGGTCATCACCGAAGATCCCGAAGAGCACTGGATCAACGCCGGCACCTATCGAGTCATGCTCCAGGGCAAAGATGCCGTTGCTTTGTATATTTCGCCGGGAAAGCATGGGCGCGTGCAGCGGCAAAAATACTTCGACGCCGGCAAGCCCTGCCCCGTGGTCATGTCCTTCGGCCATCATCCGATGCTGTTTCTCGCCGGCTGTACCGACGTCCCGAACAAGATGAGCGAGTTCGACTACGCCGGCGGCGTCATCGGCGAACCGATCCAACTGGCGCGCGGGCCGCTGACCGGGCTGCCAATCCCGGCCTATTCGGAGATCGCCATCGAGGGTGAAATGGTTCCCGGCGACGATCTCCCCGAAGGACCGTTCGGCGAGTGGCCCGGCTACTATGCCAGCGCCACCCGGCCGGAGCCGGTGGTACGCGTCAAAGCGCTGTATTACCGGAACAAGCCAATTCTCTGCGGCGAGCCGCCGCTGCGGCCATCGGCGGGACAAGGCTTTCACCGCTCGATTCACCGCTCGGCATTGCTTTGGAACGCCCTCGAAGACGCCGGCGTGCCGGACGTGCAGGGTGTCTGGCTCCACCCCGCCGCGTACCGATTTTTCTCCATTCTAAAAATTAAACAACGCTATCCCGGCCATGCCAAACAAGCCGCGCTAATCGCCAGCCAGTGCCGGCCCGGCGCCTACCTCGGCCGCTATGTCGTCGTCGTCGACGACGACGTTGACATCTACAATCCCAACGATGTCATCTGGGCCATCGGCACGCGCTCGGAGCCGGAGAACATCGACATCCTGCGCCGCTGCTGGAGCGGCCCCCTCGATCCGGCGATCCCGCGCGAGCGCAAAGGCTTCAATTCACGCGCGATCATCGACGCCACCCGGCCCTATGAGTGGAAAGATAAATTCCCCGCTGTGAATGCCGTCAGCGATCGATTGAAAGCCGAGCTCGACAAGAAATACCCGGCGCTGCTGAAAGATATGATCGGCACCAGACACTGACGTTCCATTCGGAGTTTGGTAAAAGGATTCGCATTGCCGGGACCGAAGTATCCGTCATTCCCGTGACAACGGGAATCCAGGTTTTTCCCCGTAGGGCGTGCGCCGTCTTTTGATGGGCTATCTCGAAGGCATCGCGATTTTTCGCACTCGACCCCGAGCCGCGTTCACGGCGCTCGAAGACGAGGGTATCAATGACCCGGCCGTGCAAAAAAATATTTACGAGCGCGCGCTCAAGCATGTGCGTGAATACCCGGTGCCGGAGCCGAACGGCATTCAAAACGTCCTCGACTCGTTAACCCATCCCAACGGACGCGCTGCCAAACCTGCGGCGGTCATGGACACCAGCATCATGGAAGAGATCAGAAAGTCCGGGTTTATCGATAAACTCTACGGCCGCGAACCAAGAAACGAAAAGTAACCATTAGCGTATGAAGCCGGCGGCAGAGGCGCGCCAGCCGCCTTCGTTCTCGCCCGGCACTAGCGGAAAGTAATAGCTCACGCGGTCGAGTAAACCAGAGTATTTCTTCCGTAACATTGCCGGCAGCTCCGCCCAAGTACCGCGCAGCGCGAAGCGCTCGAGCATCTCGTCGGTGACCAAGCCGGGCATTTCGCGCCAATTCCCCTGGGCGGCGAGGGCTATTAAACGATCCGCCACCGCGCCCCAGCCTTCCAAATCGAACACCGGCCGATAGGGTGGCGTACTGGCGTAGAATGCGATCTGCTGGCGCACGTCGGCGGCATACTTGGCCGCCTGCTCCAGGTCGTCAGTGGGAATCACAAAAATGCTGCTCGACAATTCGAGCGCCGATCGCGCGCGCCCCGACTTCGTCAAGCCGATGTGAATATTCGGTAAGATCACTTCCTTGAGATAGCGGGTCGTGTGCAGCGGATGAACGTGAAAGCCCTCGCACAGCTCGCCTGCAAGTTCGCACATGCGGCGATTGACGCCGGCGACGTAGATCGGAATGCGCGAATATTCATGGGGCGCCGGGCTGAAGAACGGTGTCATCAACGTCAGCTTGTAGAATTCTCCCTGATACTTGAGCTTTGTCTGATGCTGCCAACTGTCCCACAGCGCGTGCACGGCGAGAATGTAGTCGCGCATTTTCGCCACCGGCTTTTCCCACTTAACGCCGAAGCGCCGCTCGTTGTGCCCTTTGACCTGGGTACCGAGACCGAGAATAAATCGGCCGTGGGAAAAGCGCGCCAGATCCCAAGCGATCTGCGCCGTAATCGCCGGACTGCGCGGGAAGGCCACGGCGATGCTCGTGCCCAAACTCAAACGCTGGCTATGCTCCGCCGCCAGCACCAACGGCAAAAACGGCTCATGGGAAGTTTCAAAGGTCCAGATGCCGTCGAATCCCAACTCATCGGCAAAGCGCGCCAGCGCCGGCATTTGGCCGAGATCGTGAACCAGCAAACTAACGTCAAATTTCATGAAAATCTTTCAAAACGTTAAGCGGAAGAAGTACTCACGACAACAGCGACTCGCCCTAGCCTTTTCCGACTCCCTCGCCCCACGAAAGTGGCAGAGGGCCCCTGTAGGGGCGACCGGCGGTCGCCCGACTCCTCACCGAGCCAAAATATCACCGACGCGGCATATTTTATTAATGCCTCGGCCCCGGCAGCGGCACGATTCGGCGCCCTTCG
>JBGTCC010000055.1:0-4860 GCA_041749055.1 Thermodesulfobacteriota bacterium
TTTGAGAAATTGCACGGCTGCCAGGAGATCCTCGACCTCTTTGGCGCCGGCAGTGGAATAGCTCCCTTCGCTTTGGCCCAGATAGCGGAAATCGAATAATAGGAGGTTGAAATCTCCATGCAGAAACGCCAGCGCCGGCAAGATGTTTCCCTTGTCCGCGGGATAGCCATGGAGCAGGATCAATGTCTGGTCGGTCGTTCTAGCGGACGGGATATGCCAGCCGCGTAGCATGAGGCCGTCCGCGGTTCTGAACGACAGGTCCTCATAATTCATTTTTAAGTCGCGCGGGCTCAGCGAGGCAATAATCTTCGGGGGACGAATCGAAGTATAAAAACCCAAAAGGCTGATAACCAACAGAAATCCTAAGACGATAAGGACAACGCGGAGGAGGGTTGCGCTCACTGGAAACTCATGGGCTTGGAAAATCTTTCGTCCGTCAGTGCGGCCAGCCATGTTGTGATAAATCGATGGGGTTGCCGTCGGGGTCGAGGACGCGATATTCGGCTTCGCGGTTGGGCGGGCGTTTCTTGACGTCCGTCGCTGCGCTCAGTCCCTTACAAGCTTCGCGCACTGCGGTGACATCTTCGACCTCGAAGCCAAAGTGATTGATGCCGGTCTGAAGCTGCGGCCCTTCGATCTCCCGCTCCGGGCCGATGGGGATGATCGCCAAGTTGATGTGGCCATCGGTGAGATAGGTCGCCGTGCCGACGCCGTGGACGATCTTTAGGCCGAAGCCTTCTGTGTAGAACTTCACCAGCTTGTCCACGTCTTCGGTGAGTATCGCGAGATGACGGATGCGCGCCATGGGGGTCTCCTTTTCGTTCGGCCTACGGTAGCACAGAGCGGCAAAGGCGCAACTAAAGGGAACAAGGGATCTAACCGCAATGCAAAGGGCACAAAAAAACGGGTCGGAATGTGTAGGCGCAGGTTTGAAACCTGCGCGCCCGGGTTTGGCCCATCGAAAAATTTGCGCGAGCCACGATTCATTTGAAGCATAGAAGTACAGGGTAGAAGCGGCCTGGGCCTGCTCGACTAACTCGATGCAGCTACGGCGATTCTCCAGGCTCACTGCTCGTCACTCTAGCGGCAGACAAGAATTTTACTATCGTTCCCCCAGAGAGATTTGTCTGCTTTGATCGGGGCATCCGAGGTGTCCATTGAAACCCGCCGGCGTGTGAAATCCCTCCTGCATTGTGGTAAGCAATTGCCCTCATGATCGATGTCGGGGCGAACTATCGGACGATTGTTGAGAGGATTGCTGTTGCGGCAGCGAAGGTGGGGCGGGATGCGCGCAAGGTTCGGCTGCTGGCGGCTTCGAAGTCGCAGCCGGTGGATTCGATTCGCGCTGCGCTGGCGGCGGGGGTGGCGCTAATCGGTGAGAATTACGTCCAGGAGGCGGAGGAGAAAAAGAATCAATTGGCAGAGGCCAAGGTCGAGTGGCATATGATCGGTCACTTGCAGCGCAATAAGGCCAAGCTGGCGGTGGAGTTGTTCGACGTTGTCGAGTCGCTGGATAATTTGGCGCTGGCGCGGGAATTGGACAAAGAGGCGGCGAAGCGCAGCAAGATTGTGCGTGCGCTTATCGAAGTGAATTTGGCGGGTGAGGAGAGTAAGAGTGGGATTGCCAAAGGTGAAGTCGCTGGCTTGTTAGAAAAGATTTCCGGTTTGGCCCACGTGAGAGTCGAAGGGCTGATGACCGTGCCGCCGTTTCGTGAAAATCTTGAAGAGGTGCGGCCGTACTTTCACGAGTTGCGCGAGTTGCGCGACTCGCTCAATTCACTAAATTTGCCCAACATGCGTCTTAACGAGTTGTCCATGGGCATGACCCACGATTTTACCGTGGCGATCGAGGAGGGCGCGACCATCGTGCGCGTCGGCACGGCGCTCTTTGGGCCGCGGAGATGATGCCCCATGTTTCTGATCGCTAATTTGCTGGTTGCGGTGGCCCAGCTACTCGACTACGTCCTGTGGGCGTATGCTTGGATATTATTGGCTCGTGTGGTGATCTCTTACATCAATGCCGATCCGAATAATCCATTGATCCGCTTCCTCCATAGCGCCACCGAGCCGGTGTTGGCGCGGCTGCGGGCGAAATGGCCGCTGTCCTCCGGCGGCTTCGATTTTTCGCCGATTGCGGTTTGGCTGGCGGTGATGTTTTTGCAGCGGTTTTTGGTTCGTTCTTTTTACGACTTGGCGCAAGCGATCAATTAAAACTGGGAGGATACTCAGATGAAGTCTCTCTTTGCCGCCGATATTCGCGACAATCAAGCGGTCGATGCCATGTTTTTGGTTGCGGCGAAAACTCATGGCGTGACTAAGACCGGCAACAGTTATCTAACGTTGAAACTGATCGACCGCACGGGCGACATCGAAGCGCGGGTGTGGGAGCGCGCCGACGATCTCGGCCGCGGCTTCGACAAAAATGATTTTGTTCGCGTGCGCGGCCAGGCGACGCTTTATCAAGGCAAGATGCAGTTGCGCGTGCAAGATGTCCTGCGCGTCGACGAGTCGAAGATCGCGCCAGAGGATTTTTTGCCCAGGAGTGCTTTCGATCCACAGTCCATGCTTGAGGAACTGCAGACGATTCTCCGTGGCATGAAAAATCCCCATCTGCTCGCCCTGGCGGAAGGCTGCTTCGCCGACGAGGGGCTGATGCGCTTGTTGCGCCAGGCGCCGGGGGCCAAGACGATTCATCATCCTTATTTAAGCGGTTTGTTGGAGCATACGCTTTCCTTGATGAAGCTGATTCAAAAAGTCGTCGAGAACTACCAACGCGTCGATGTCGACCTGTTGCTGATGGGCGGCTTTCTCCATGACATCGGCAAGGTTTACGAGTTTACTTTCGACCGGGCGGTGGATTACACCGACGCCGGGCAGTTGTTGGGCCATCTAGTCATGGAAGTGGAGATGGTGACCAAGAAGATCGAAGCGATCCCAGAATTTCCCACTGAGCTGGCTTTGCTGCTCAAGCATTTACTGGTGAGCCATCATGGCGCTTATGAGTTCGGCTCGCCCAAGCTGCCGCAGACCGTCGAAGCGGTGATTCTTCATTCCCTCGACGATCTCGACGGCAAGATTCAAGCGATTCAGAACCTGCCGGAGAAAGAGCCGGGTTCGAAGTGGACCGCGTTTCACCGCGCGTACGGGCGGAGTTTTTATCGAAGTAAGACCGAAGAGCAATGAAGATTACAGAATGCGCAATGCACAAATCAAATTGAATGCGGTGAAATCTGAAATATGAAATTCAAACCGGAGGTTTGCCATCATGAAAAATTTTATTGCGGGCGCGTGGATCGATAAGGCAAAGAAGCTCGAAGTGACCAATCCGTTCGATAACTCGGTGATCGACGCCGTGCCGAAGGCGGATGCCGGCGATTTGGAGAAAGCTTTGGCCTTCGCCCAGCGCGGCGCCAAGGTAATGGCGAAGCTGTCGAGCTACGAGCGCTGGAAGATTCTCCGCAAAGCGGCCGACATGATGGCGGCGCGTAACGAAGAGCTGGGCCAGATCATTTCCCAAGAAGAAGGCAAGATCATCGCCGAAGGGCGCGGCGAGGCGATGCGCGCCGTCGAAACCATGATGGGCTCGGCGGAGGAGGCCAAGCGGCTGCACGGCGAGACCGTGCCGCTGGATGCCGATCCCACCGGTGGCAAGAAACTCGGCTTCACGCTGCGTGTGCCCTGCGGCATCGTCGCGGCGATCGCGCCGTTCAATTTCCCGTTGAACCTCGTCTGCCATAAAGTTGGCCCGGCGCTGGCGGGGGGCAACACGGTTATTATCAAACCGGCTTCCGATACGCCGTTGTCGGCGATCAAATTGACTGAGATTTTGCTTGAAGCAGGCTTGCCGCCGGAAGGGATTCAATGCCTCACCGGTTCAGGCGGCGAAATCGGTGACGCGCTAGTTGGCGATCGCAGAGTCCGTAAGGTGACATTTACCGGCAGCCGCGAGATCGGCGAGCGGATTTGCCGCACGGCGGGCATCAAGAAAGTCACCATGGAGCTGGGTTCCAATAGCCCCGTGATCGTCATGCCCGATGCCGACATGGAAAAAGTCGCAACGATTTTAGCGATGACCGGTTACGGCAACGCCGGTCAAACTTGCATCTCGACACAGCGGGTATTGGCGGCGAAAAAAGTATACGGTGATCTCTTAAGCGCGTTGAAGCCCAAAGTCGAAGCGTTGACCACCGGCAATCAGCTCGACGAGAAAAGTAAAGTCGGCCCGATGGTGAAAGAGAGTGAAGCCGTCCGTGTCGACGAATGGATCAATGAAGCGGTCCGCGGCGGCGCGAAGTTGGTCGCCGGTGGCGGGCGGCGCGGCGCGATTTATCTCCCGGCAGTTGTCGCAGACGTTCATCCTGACATGCGCATCTCGCGCGACGAGTTGTTCGGCCCGGCGGTGGCGGTGACGCCATTCGAGACGATCGAAGAAGCGATCGCCTTGGCGAACGACAGTATTTATGGATTGGCCGCCGGGATTTTTACCGACAACGTCGAATGGGCGATGAAGTTTGCGCGCGAAGCGGAGGCGGGCAATCTGCACGTCAACTGGGGCTCGCAGTGGAGGGTCGATCTGATGCCCTACGGCGGACTGAAAGATTCCGGCTTCGGCAAGGAAGGGCCTAAGTACGCGATTAGCGAGATGACGGAACTGAAGATGGTAGTGTTTCATTTAAATAGTTGAACTAGGCAACAGGCATTCGGTAAGAAAGAAGTCACCATAAAATGATTGCAAAGCCGCGAAGCGACGGACGTAAGCAGAATCAATTACGAACGCTGAAGATCACGCCGAGCTACATCAAGACCGCGGACGGCTCGGTACTGATAGAGATGGGCGATACCAAGGTCATTTGCACGGCC
>JBGTCC010000056.1:0-7328 GCA_041749055.1 Thermodesulfobacteriota bacterium
TTGGCGGTCTTCGGCGCCAAACACATTGGTCTTGGCGAACTGCTCGCGCCAGGCGAAGGGCTTGCAGGCGTTGATCAACATTCTGCCCACGGTGAGATCTCCCTGCGCCCGTCTTGCCGGCGACACACGCGGATCAAGATCGGCGGTCCAGGCGTCGCGCAGAACATCAACCGCCGTTGCCGGATCGACGCGGGTGCACATGGCCCACAACACTTCTTCTTGATTAGTCGGATCGATGTCGTCGTCCACCGTGACGTAGTAGGTCTTCATGTCGCCGTGACGAAATCCCGCCGCAGTGATCAAGGCTTGCTTGGCATGGCCGGCGTAGCGTTGCTTCAACGACACCACGGTGAGTAGTCCGTTGTAAAAACCCCAGACGCCGTTGAGGTCGGTGATGCCGGAGCGCTCGAGATGCTCCCACAGATGCACATAGTTGGTGAAGTTGCTCCAGTTGATCGGCCGCAGCGGCGGCGCGCCGGCGATGATCGGATTATCACGGTAGTAAATGCGCTTGATGCGCACCACCGCTTCCGGTCCCTGATGGGTGTAATAGCCCGGCCACTCGCCAAACGGCCCTTCCACCGCGGTCTCCTCGCTCTCCGGCGGAATCTCGCCTTCGATGACGATCTCGGCGTGGGCCGGCACGGGCAGCTTGGTCAGCGGCAGTTCGACAACGTCTACCGGACTGCCGCGATAGGCGCCGGCGAGTTCATACTCCGAAGTACCGAAGGGCGGCGACATCGACGCCGTCATCCAGGTCACCGGCTCGCAGCCGAACACCACCGCCACCGGCGCGGCCTTGCCATCGCGCCAATATTTTTGCGCGAGAATGCGCCCATGCTTTTGCGGATTGATCCACAGGCTGACGCGGTCCCGGCGCTGCACCATGGCGCGATAGCAGCCCATATTGACCCAGCCCTGTTCGGGATCGCGGACGATCACCATATCCTGGGTGCCGATGTAGCGGCCGCCATCGCCGGGGTGCCAACGCGGCGCGGGGAAGTTTTCAATATTGACGGCGTCGCCTTGCTGCACGTTCGCCAACACCGGTCCGTCTTTGACGACGCGCGCGGGCATCGGTTTGGAATCGGCGCGCTTGTCGCGCCAGCGGCGCAGCAATTCCAACGGATGAATGTCGAGGGGCAATCCCATGGCCAATGCAAAACGGCGCAGCGTGCGGTTGGCGTTGGCGGCGACGCGAAAACCCGCCGGATAGCCGGCGAACTTGTCGAACAGCACCATCGGCCCGTTTTTTTCCGCCGTCAGTTCGGTCAATCCGCCGACATCCATCTCCAGGTCCGCGCCTTCGACACGCAGCACCTCGCCGACCTGGTCCGCCGCGGTGATAAAATCACCCATCGATTCAAATGCCATGTTTCCTCCAGGAACCGTAAAGAGTGAATAGTAAGGAGTAAGGGGTTTCCGATCCGAGACTTACGACTTACGATTTCTGACCTCTGACCTCCGACCTCGGGCTCCTTACTCCTGACTCCTTACCCCTTACTGTTATATTCGTCTACCCGCTCCAACCGCCCATCGCGCAAGTAAATCTTCCGGTCGGCGTAACCCGCCGCCTCCTCGCTATGGGTCACCATGACGATGGTGCAGCCATCTTGGCGATTGACCAGGCGCAACAGGTCGAGGATCGCGCTGCCGTTTTTCGAATCGAGGTTGCCGGTGGGCTCGTCGGCGAGAAGGATGGGTGGGTTAAACGCCAGCGCCCGGGCGACCGCCACGCGCTGAATCTCGCCGCCGGAAAGCGCCTCGGGGAGATGCTGTTGGCGATGTTGCAAACCCACTTTGGCAAGCAGAGCGGCGGCGCGCGCATCCGCCTCGGCCTTGCTGCGGCCGTCGAGCACGAAGGGCAATGCGATATTCTCCGCGGCGGTTAACGTCGGCAATAAATTGAAGAACTGAAAAATGAAACCGATCTGGCTGCGGCGAAACAGCGTCACTTGATCGTCCGCCATCTGACCGATCAACCGGCCATCGACCAGCAACTCTCCGCTGCTCGGCCGGTCCAAGCCGCCGATCAGATGCAACAGCGTGCTTTTCCCTGAGCCGCTCTCCCCCATCACCGCGGCGAATGCGCCCTGGGGAATATCGAGCGATACCCCGGCTAGCGCGGTAATCCGGTTCTCGCCCTGCTGATAGACTTTGGCAACGTCGGTGCAGCGAATCATGCGGTGAGGGAATTAACAGAACAGCTGGATAGTCGGCACACCCAAGGCGCTGGCGGTTTTCTGCTGGTCTTTTTCCAGTGCGGCAAGATTGGCGCTGACGCCATTCACCAGCGCGTCGACGTTGACGCCGAGATACACCGGGCAATAGACCTGGAGTTTTTCGATGCCCATGCGCCAGAGC
This sequence comes from Thermodesulfobacteriota bacterium, assembly GCA_041749055.1. Classification (GTDB taxonomy): domain Bacteria; phylum Desulfobacterota; class Binatia; order UBA9968; family UBA9968; genus DP-20. The sequence goes on from JBGTCC010000056.1 coordinate 2,365, forward strand.
TTCAGCGCCCCCGCCGGCACGCCCTGTTCGAGCTTGTAATAGCCCGCGGCGATCTGAATGATCCCCTGATAAAACTTGCGCTCTTCGCCATGCTCCTCCAGCCAAATCTCTTCGAGGGTCTCGTGGCACTCGAAATAAAGTCCGTTGTTGAACTCTTCAATGCCTTTTATGAATCGCGGATCGTCTTGAAGTTCCATAATCGCTGCACCAAGAAGGATAGAACGTCTTACTTAAAACAATTCGATCTCACCACGAAGAGTCCGTGAACTTGCACTCGCCTACAGAGCATGAAAATGGTTCGCATTCCCAGAACCTGCTCCCCTCCTCGATTCGTCATTCCCGCGCACGCGGGAATCCAGGTTTGTTCTGCTTCGAAATAGCCTGGATACCCGCTTTCGCGGGTATGACGGAGCCCCCGAGGCTCTGCGTTGTGCATATCATCCCCTCACATCAATTTTCGAAGGAGAGCACGAAGCCAAGAGGGCGGATTGAAAAACCGCCCCGACAAAGAAAAAACCGTTTTGCGCTTTTTGCGTTCTTTGCGGCCAATTCATTCGGCTCCGATTCCACATTCCTTCGCGGCATTGCCGCCCCCGTCCCTTTGTGGTTAAGTTGGCACACTTTGATTACCGAATACATTTCACAACCTACCGCGAAAACCGAACTAGAACTAGATATCGACAGGCTTTCTTATGGCCCCTACGGTGTCGGCCGCAGCGATGGCAAGGCGATCATGATTCCCAACAGCGCTCCCGGCGACCGCGTGGTCGCCCGACTCATTGAGACCAAAGAACGTTACGCCATCGGTGAGATCGTCAGAATCGTCACGCCATCGCCGCTGCGCCAGACCCCGCCTTGCCCCTACGTCGGCGATTGCGGCGGTTGTACCTGGCAACATATCGGTTACCCAGAGCAACTCAAGGCCAAACAGCAGAGCGTCGCAGACGCCCTGCGCCGCATTGGCAAGCTCAACGGTTTTGACCTGCGGCCGATCGTCGCATCACCCAGCGCCGAGCACTACCGCCGGCGCATTCGGTTGCAAGTCAGCGCGGTTAAACGCCTGGGCTTTTATAGCAGCGGGTCACACCATGTGGTCGAAGTCGATACTTGCCTGATCGCCGCGCAGCCGCTGAACGCGGTCATCGCGCCGCTGCGCGCTTGGCTCGACCAGCTCGCGGCCACCCTCGAACATATCGAGATCGTCGGCGGCGACGAGCCCGGTCAAACTGTGGTGACCGCCGATGCCCATAATCCGTTGAGTAGTAGCGACGAAACACTGTGCGCCCAACTTGTCGATACCGCCAACCATGTTGACGGTGTCATCGTCCATGCCGGCGATTGGCGCAAAACCTGGGGCGCACCTTCGATCACGGTGGCGCTGCAAGACGACCTAGCGCTCAAACTCGACGCCGACACCTTCACCCAGGTCAACGCCGTGGCCAACCGGCTGATGCTTGCCGAACTGCTGAACGCCGGCGCCTTTGACAAACAGGATCGCGTCTTGGAGCTCTACTCTGGCGCTGGGAATTTCACTTTGCCCATGGCTCGGCAGGCAGGTGATATCACCGCGGTGGAAGGATTCCGCACTGCGGTCGCCAGCGGCAAACTCAACGGTCAGAGAAACGGCATCGACAATATCCATTGGATATGCGCGCCAGTGCCGCGGGCGCTCGCGCAACTCACACAACAGCGCCAAAAGTTTTCCAAGATCGTCCTCGATCCACCCCGTACCGGTGCCAAGGGAATTGAAGCCGACATGAGCGCGCTGGGCGCGGCGACGATCATCTATATCTCGTGCAATCCGACGACCCTGGCGCGCGATCTCGCCGCCCTCAGCAAGCATGGCTACAAGCTTCAATTCGTCCAGCCGATTGACTTTTTTCCCCACACCTTTCATGTCGAATCGTTAGCCGTAATGATGCGCTGAGGAGGACAAATATGATAAAAATACTATTTATCGGTGCGACACTTATCGTCCTTTGCTCGGTTGGCGAATCGGCACGGGCAGCGGCGGCGCCGGACCGGCTCGTCGGTCTGCACTCGGCCCAGGTGATGTCGCAATCGATGCCCTGGATCGCCCGCGAAGCCGGCTTGTTCAAGAAGTACGATCTCGACTTCAACTTGGTTTTCATTCCCTCCTCGCCGGTGGCCACCGCCGCAACCATTAGTGGCGACGCCGATATTGCCGTCACCGGCGCGGTCGGCAACGTCCGCGCGATCGTGCAAGGCAGCAACGATCTTGTGTTCATCGGCGGCATGAAAAACTTTTTGACCCACAGCATCATGGCCAAGGCGGACATCAAGAGCCCGCAAGATCTCAAAGGCAAGAAGGTCGCCGTCGGCCGCTTCGGCGGCAACACTCACTATTTCGTCATTCAGGCGCTGCGCCGCTACGGCATGGACGCATCGAAAGACATACAAACCATCCAGACCGGCGGCGGGCCGGAGACCGTGGCGTCGCTGCTCGGCGGCAACGTCGATGCCGCCGGCTTGGTGGCGCCGGGGGATTTCCAGGTGGCGTCTCGGGGCTACCGCTACGTCGTCAACGGCTTCGAACTCAAGATCCCCTATGCCGCAACCTGCATCGTCACCCTGCGCTCCCAGATCAACAAGCGCGGGCCGGTCATCAGCCGCTTCATGCGCGCCATGGCCGAGGCGGGCAAATTGATGCACAGCGACCGCGCGCTGGTTTATAAAGTGCTCGGCAAATATCTGCGCATCACCGACTCCAAGGTTCTCGACGCATCCTACAATTCCGAGATCGCCGCCATGGAACACCGGCTGGAGATCCACGAAGCAGCGCTGCAAGCATCGCTTGACGAGATCGCGCCCCTCGACGCGCGCGCCAAAGCGATCAAACCCGCCGACATGATCGACCGGCGCTATCTGGTCGAATTAGAGAAGAGCGGCGCATTCAAATAAGCGCGAAAAACAATAAACATCATGCAACACACAGCCATCGACATTCACCATCATTACGTCCCGCGGGAGCTGATCGAGGACACTCAAAAGCACGGCAAAGCACTGGGCGTCGCGGTTCGCGAGGACAAAGGCAGCTGGTCGCTGTCGTTCAACGGTAGCAAACCGCACCGTCTGCAGCCGCCGATCTTCGATGTCGAAAAGCATATCGAAATAATGGATCAAGGCCAGGTCGGTTTGGCAACCCTCGAAGCCAACACCAACAGCTTGGGCTATCGATTGAACGGCAGCCAAGGCGAGGCCTGGTGCAAGCTCTACAACGACTGCGTCAATGAGCTGGCCAAGTCTCGGCCCGATCGATTCATCGGCATGGCGACGGTACCGCTGCAAGCTGCGGCGCGGGCGGCGAAAGTCCTGGAGCACGCCATTGTCGATCTCAAATTTCGCGGCGCTTTTATCGGCACCAACGTCAACGGACAGTATTACAATGTCACCGACTTCGATCCGTTCTGGGCCAAGGCTCAGGAGCTCGACATTATGATCGTCATGCATCCCGAGCATATCGCCGGCGCCGAGCGCATGACGCAATATGGACTCAACGCCGTGTGCGGCAATCCCGCCGACTCGACCCTGTCGCTGGGCTACATGTTTTACAGCGGACTATTCGACCGATTTCCAAATTTGAAAATCTGTGCGCTGCACGGCGGCGGCTTTCTGCCGTTTCATCTCGGCCGCTTCGACAAAGAATTCGTCACCGGCCAGAAAACCCGCCCGGCGCTGGCCAAGAAGCCACCCAGCGCCTATCTGAAAAACCTCTACTTCGATACCCTAGTCTACGACGTCGACACCCTGGAATATTTGCAAGCCAAAGTCGGCACCGACAAACTCATGCTCGGCACCGATTATCCTTACACCCTGGGCGACTGGATGGCTGTCGAAAAGGTCCAGGCGTTGAAATGTTCGGAAACGGACAAAAAGGCGATCCTGGTAGGTAATGCCAAGCGGTTGTTGAAGTTGTAGCAGCGAGGGCGACGCCGGTCGCCTCTACGCCGATGGTTCCAGTCGTTCCAAGGGTTCCAGAAGTTCCAATCGTTGGAATTCGAAGCCGATTTCTTCACCCGCGTTCAGTCAAGTTGAACGATTTGAACCTGTTCAGATGTTAAATAGTTTTTTTGCATTCAAATAATAAATCTTCTCCTTATCCGCCGCCGGCACATCCAACTCTACCATCGCTTTCAAAGTCATCGGGTAGAACTGATCGTCGCGTCCTTCCCGGCCGTGCGGGTAGTCGGCGCCAAAGAGGATTTGCTCCGCGCCCACCGTGTCGCAGACCAGCTTGATAAACGGCGCACGAATCGGCCCGGCGGTGTCGTAGAAGATTTTTTTGAAATAAACTTCCGGCTCTTTTTCGCACAACGGATCGCCTTCGCGCCAGTTGAGCCGGTCGAGATAGCACAGAATCATCGCGCCTAAATGGGATGCGATCAGCTTCAAGTTTGGATAGCGGTCGAAAATCCCGGCGTAAACGATACGCGATAACGCCAGCGTGCTGTCGGTGGGCCAGAGGATTTTCTGGTGCAGCGAGTACTTGTCCCAATTGGGCTGGCACGGTGCGTTGGCCGGATGAAGAAACAACGGCTTACCGCCGGCGGCCAGCGCGTCCCAAAACGGTTTAAACTCCGCTTCGTCGATGTACCGGCCGGCGACATTGGTCGGCATCATCACGCCATGCATCTTGAGATCTTTGTAGCAGCGCTCCAACTCGCGCACACAATCCTGCATATCGAGCATGGGCAATCGCGCGAACGCCAAAAAGCGCCGCGGATACTTGGCGTGGGCTTCGGCGAACCCATCGTTCAAGACCCTGCACAGCTCCAGCGCCTTGGCGCGATCGCCGCCTTTTTCGATCCGGCCGCCGGTGTTCGATAACACACCCATGTCGATGCCGTACTTATCCATCACATTGAGATATTCCTGATGATCGAAAGCATGAAAACCGACGCCCCTGACGTCATTTTTTGCCTCGGGCATCAGCTCGAGAAACT